>DLWR01000230.1 GCA_003444795.1 Cryomorphaceae bacterium | reverse complement strand
GCGCCCTGAGCGACTGGGTCGACGGGGCCGGTCCAGAAGGTAGGGTCGAAGCCTTTTTTCTCGGCGAGATCGGCGGCCCGCGCCACGGGGGTAGGGCCGGTGTTGTAGGAGGCTAGCATGAAGGGCAGGCGGTTTTCGGAAGCTACGCCGCGCTGCTTCCAGAATTGGTCAAGGAAGCGTAGGTATTTGAGACCGGCTTTGATGTTGCTTTCGGGTCGGTAGAGGTTAAGGCTGTCAATTCCCAAGCGACGCGCCGTGTTCGGGATGAGCTGCATGACGCCCACCGCGCCCGCTGGCGAGACGATGTCACTGCGGAAGCGACTCTCTACATACGCTAGGGCGGTCAAGGTGTAGGGGTCCATCCAATCACTTTTTTCAAAAATGGCATCGTAGGGGGAGAGGTGAATGGGATCGAGCCAATCGTTCACATGTTCCTTTTTGCTGAAAAAACCCTTGATGCGGGCTGCTCGTTTGCTTTGCAGAAAGTCGTTCATGGAGGTCACGAGGAGGCTATCCTTGCTGCGAGTGGTCCAGTGAAAACTTCCAGGAAATTGGGGGATGACCTCGTTGGGGTAATTCTTGAGGGCGGGCAGATAGAGATCAGGGAGGATCCAGCCGTTTAAGAGGGGGTCCAAATGCCGCCACATGGTCGTAGTACTAATGGCCAAGGGCAGGCTGTCGGACTGGGCGAGGAATTCGGGCAGTTTGGGGTACTCCGAGAGCCAACGCAGGCTGTCCGAGGCACCCCATTGGACCCATTCAAAAGTTCGGACGGGGGTGGAAGACGTAAATCCTTCCCGTTCCAAGAGGGGGATATTGCCGGCGGCCACGTCCGCGCGCCCCACTTGAACCCAAGCGAGGGCTTCCTCCGCAGAGCGGGCAAATAGCCATTCAATGCGCTGTGGAATGGCATCTTCCCAGGCTTCAAGCAAGGCGAACTCATAGCCCACCTGTTTTCCGTCTTCTATTTGCAAGCATCCGGCATCCGGGACGAAGGCAATGCGAACAGTGCCATTGTCTCTTCGATCGCTGGTTTCCCATCGGGCCGTTTCCAACATGTCCAAAGGTTCGGCCGGAGACCCTACAAAGAGAGCCGCGACCACAAAGGGATAGGACCAACGCCAGCGCCAAAGCATGCCCCAAGGTCGGCAAAATGCGGGTATCTTTGGCTGTATGATGCTCGGACTCCAACTTCCCTCTGATCCGCGCTGGGCACACGCCGCGGAAGATCAAATCGAAGAAATTCTCACTGACCACGCGTACTGCGAACAAAAAGCGGCGTCAACAGCCATTTCGCTCATGATTACCTACCCGGAACTCAGCGATTTGGTGACAGAAATGGCTGCTCTGGCACGCGAGGAAATGAGCCATTTTGAAATGGTGCACAAGCGGATTTTGGAGCGTGGGATGACGTTGGGAAAGGAGCGCAAGGACGAATACGTGCACGCCGTCATGGCCTATTTCCCAAAAACGGGGGATCGCATGCTCCGCCTGGTGCACCGCTTGCTCGTCTGTGCCCTGATAGAGGCCCGTTCCTGCGAGCGGTTCAAAGTACTTTCCGAAAACATTCAAGACCGGGAACTCTCCACCTTCTACGCTCGGCTGATGGCATCTGAGGCGAACCACTACACGTTGTTTTTAAAATTTGCACGTCAGTACGGCGGACGTGCCCCTGTGGACGAACTCTGGAAGGGTCTGCTGGCGTATGAAGCGGAAATCATTGCACAATTTTCGGACGGAAAACGCGTCCACGGCTAATAGAAAAAAAGCACTCCCAGCCGCACTGATGGGAGGGAATTTGACCCGACCTTTGACGCTATGGAAAGCAACTCTCCTTTGCAGCTGACAGCGCTAAATGCTGTTCACAAAGCCCTAGGCGCCAAGATGGTCCCCTTCGCGGGTTATGAAATGCCCGTTCAATACGCCGGCGTGACGGTCGAACACCATGCGGTGCGCCAGGCCGTGGGCGTCTTTGATGTCTCCCACATGGGTGAATTTTACGTCGAGGGCCCTGATGCATTGGCTTTCTTGCAATCGGTCACTTCTAACGACGTTTCCAAGCTTTTCGCCGGTAAGGTGCAGTATTCCTGTCTGCCCAACGATGAGGGCGGCATCGTCGACGACTTATTGGTGTACTGCTTTTCGGAAACAAAATACCTTCTCGTGGTCAATGCATCTAATATGGCCAAAGACTGGAATTGGTTGATGGGGAAAAAAGGGAACTGGGATGTTCAGATGACAGATCATTCTGCCGAAACTTCTTTGCTTGCCGTTCAGGGTCCTTTGGCCGCTAAAGCGCTCCAAGCATTGACCGATTTGGATCTAGATAGTATGAGCTACTACACTTTTGGCGTGGGCAGCTTCGCAGGCTTTGACGATATTCTAGTTTCCGCTACTGGGTATACCGGTGCAGGTGGGTTTGAGATATACATGCCAAACAGTTGCGCAGAGCGCATCTGGAAGGCCATTTTCCAGGACGGCGAGTCCTTTGGCATTGTTCCGGTGGGCTTGGGGGCTAGGGACACCCTGCGCCTAGAGATGGGATTCTGCCTCTACGGAAACGACATCAATGACAGTACTTCGCCCTTGGAGGCGGGCCTAGGGTGGATTACCAAATTCACTAAGGAATTCACGAATTCCGCCGCCTTGAAAGCACAAAAGGAGGCCGGAGTTACCCGCAAGCTAGTGGGCTTTGAATTGTTGGATCGCGGCGTTCCTCGCCACGACTATCCCATCACGGATGCCTCAGGTACGCCCATTGGCGTGGTCACCTCTGGCACGATGGCACCGTCGGTGGGCAAGGCTATCGGAATGGGCTATGTTCCGACAGAGCTTTCGGCACCCGGCAGCACCATCTTTGTGGAGGTGCGTGGCAAACTTTTAAAAGCGGAAGTCGTTTCTTTACCTTTTTGGAAAGTAAACTAAGCGGATACAAGCGGATGGAAACCTATAAGTTGGACCGTACGGACAAAGAAATTCTTCGCCACCTCCTAGAGGATGCGCGGAAGACCTATACCGACATCGCAAAAGACTTGCAGGTATCTCCGGGAACCGTGCATGTGCGCGTGAAGAAGATGGAGAAGGCCGGTATCATACGCGGTGCCAGCCTTCAACTCGACTATGAACAGCTGGGCTATGGTTTCATCGCCTTTGTGGGGATCTACCTCAGCAAGACGTCTAGCACGCATGATGTCATTCTTGCCTTGCAAGCCATTCCGGAAGTCACCGTGGCCCATATTGCCACAGGGCGCTTCGGTATTTTCGCCAAAATCCGCTGCACTGACACCAAACACGCCAAAGACATCATCTTCAAAATCAGCGACATTCCTGGGGTAACCAACACCGAGACCATGATTGCGTTGGAAGAGTGCATCAACAGCAGCAAGTCCCTGCTAGCCAGCATTCTGGATGAGCTTCCTTCTGTACCCGAAGAGGCCTAACGAAACTTTGCCCGCGGGCAATCTCAAAGAAGCCCGGCAATTTTTTGAACCGCATAGGAAGCCGCGTGCAGCCCAAAGGCCGCAGGTATCCATGCAGATGTTCCGTAGAAGGATTTCTTGAAATTGCTTCCGTCCGTCAAGCGCACCGACTCAGGGTTGGCCAGCTCACTAGAAAAGATAACAGGAAAGCCTTTTTTAATCTTGTACTCACGGCCCAAACGCTTGCGAATGTGCTTCGCAAAGGGACAGTTGTAGCTCCTTTCTAGCTTGGCAATCTGAATTTTACTGGGATCCAAACGGCCGCCGGCCCCCATGGAGGAAATGAAGGGAAGTTTGGCGTTTAGCGCCGTGACGATAAAGTTGAGCTTGGGCTGTACACTATCAATGCAGTCCAGCGCAAAGTCAAATCCGGGCTGACTGATCAACGCGCGCATCGCCTCGGGCGTTAGAAATTCGTCATGGGCATGAACGACCACGTCCGGATTAATATCCTTGACCCGTGCTTCCAACAGGGCTGCTTTTTTCTGGCCATGGGTAGAAGAGAGGGCTTGAAGCTGGCGATTCCGATTGGTGGGATCCACCACGTCGCCATCCACCAGGGTAAGAGTCCCCACCCCGGAGCGGGCCAAAAACTCAACGGCAAAACTGCCCACCCCGCCCAATCCAACAACGAGGACATGCGCCTTTTGTAAACGCTCAATGGCCTCTGAGCCTATCAGCAATTCGGTACGTTCGAGCCAATGTGGAGTCATTCGGGCGCGAAGATAAAACGGCGGAGGGTATAAGGCTAATTGGCTAGAAAGCATGAAGGCTTGAAAGGTTTATGGGCCGCACGGCTCATGCCAACTCACTAAGTCGCCAACATACCCACTTCCTCAATAGTAGGCTTTGCGACGAACGCCAGCCATATGCTTGGCGAGGCGCATCACTTGACGCGTGTAGCCGTATTCGTTATCGTACCAAACGTACAGAACAACGTTTTTGCCGTCACTGTGCACAATGGTGGCTTCGCTGTCAAAAATGGAGCAGCAGGAATCGCCCACGATATCGCTTGAAACAAGTTCGGGGCTGACGGAGTATTTGATCTGTTCGACAAGGGGACCGCTAAAAGCAGCAGATTTCAGAGCGGCATTGAGTCCATCTCGATCCGTGGATTTCTCCAAATTCAATTTGAGAATGGCCAGCGAGCCGTTGGGCACAGGAACGCGTATAGCGTTGCTGGTCAATTTGCTCCCCAAGCCTGGAATGGCCTTGTCAACAGCTTGGCCCGCTCCTGTTTCAGTGATGACCATGTTGACTGCTGCGGCACGACCACGGCGGTATTTCTTGTGCATGTTATCGACCAAATTTTGGTCGTTTGTGTAGGCGTGAATAGTCTCAATATGGCCTTGCACGATGCCGAACTGATCTTGAATCACCTTCAGCACTGGGGTGATGGCATTGGTGGTGCAGGAGGCTGCGGATTGAATGGCTTCGTTTTGGTGCGCCCCCATGTGGTTCACGCCAAATACCACATTGGGAACCCCTTTTCCAGGTGCGGTAAGAAGCACTTTGGCAATGCCCTTTGAAGCCAAATGGCGACTCAAGGCCTCTTTGTCGCGGAAAGCCCCCGTATTGTCCACTAAAAGCGCGTTTTCAATGCCAAGTTCGGTGTAATCGATGTCTTCGGGGGCAATGGCTGATACGATGGCCACGGGACGACCATTGATGATAAGTTGCTGGCGTCGGTGGTCCGCCTCAACGGTTCCAGGAAAGCTGCCGTGAATGGAATCCACCCGCAGGAGGGAGGCACGCTTCTCCAAGGTCATGGGATCGCTACCACGCGCCACGATGGCGCGAAGGCGAAGCTGCGTTCCTCGGCCTTCTTGGGCGATAAGTTCACGGGCGACCAGACGGCCAATTCGGCCAAAACCGTAGAGCACGACGTCTACGGGGTCTGTGTTTGGATTGTCACCGTTGCAAAAGCCTTTGAGTTTAGCGTCGAGGAAGGCTTTTCGGTTGAGGTAAATGCCCGCTTCGCGCTTCCACTCAGTGGCCAGACGACCGATGTCTACACTAGCATTCTGGACTTTGCTGTCTCTGAGGGCTTCCGCTATTGCTAAAGTGTCATTGATGCTCAGGGTTTCACCCGCCATGACGGAGGCGTGGACATGCGCTTGGAGCATTTCGGAAGGGCGCTGATCGACCAGGGGTTGTCGGTAGAGGACAGCGCGGACATTGCGGTCAAAAAAAAGGTCGCCGACCAACTTGATTAAAGCGGTGGCGGCCTTTTCGTTTTTGACGCGCTCGGACACTGATAAGGTGTATGTTTCGAGCGAAGAATTCATCAAGGGTTGTGGTTGAAAGGTTGTACTGCAAAGGTAGGAGGACGGCCTCCAAGCAACAACTCCTTTGTCTTGAAAAAATATAAAGTAAGTGTCTAATAAATAGCATTTTAAGTCATTTTACTGAGTGTGAAAAAGACACTTAGTACCGCATGTAAAGGCAAAGAAGAAGCCCATCCCGCAAAGCGAGATGGGCTAGGGTGATCGAAATCAGGCGCTTACAGGCCAAAGGCAAAATAATCCGGGCGACCATCGGGACGGTAGCCTTGCAAAAGGACTCCATCACCAGGATTTAACTGCCCGAGAATCTTTTTCACATCGTCTTGGGAACTCACCGGCATGTTGTTCAGCTTGATCAAGATGAAGCCATTGGGTACACCGGCTTCCTTGAGCTTGCCATTGCCAACGCTGGTGATTTTCACTCCGCCGCGCAATCCATAGCGGCCGCGATCCTCGGCACTTAGAGACTCAAACGTCGCCCCCAAGGTTTGCATATCCTCCAAATCTTCTTTTTTCACCACATTGGTGTTGCCCTCGCGGTTGCGAAGCGTGACGTTGAAGGTTTTGCTCTTTCCGCCACGCAATACGGTAACATCCAATACATCTCCAGGACGTCGGCTGCCGATGACCTCGAGCAATTCGCTGCTCCGCTTAATGGTCTTGCCACCGGCTCCAACGATAACATCTCCTTTTTCAATACCGGCCTTATTCGCGGCCCCGTTGTCGACCACTTCGGACAGGTAAACCCCTTGAGTGGCATCGAGTTTCATCTCTTTGGCCAATTCGGGCGTCACGTCGGTAATGCTCACGCCCAAATAGGCGCGCTGAACCACGCCAAAGCGGAGCATATCATCCACCACTTTGCGTGCAATGTTTGCAGGGACGGCAAAGGAATAGCCTTCATACGAGCCAGAACGCGTGGAAATAGCCGTGTTGATTCCAATCAACTCGCCGCTCGTGTTGATCAATGCACCTCCGCTGTTGCCGGGGTTTACGGCCGCATCCGTTTGGATAAAGGCCTCAATAGCCGACTGGTTGTCTATGATGTTGATGCTTCGGCCCTTAGCGGAAATAATGCCCGCAGTCACCGTCGAGGTGAGGTTGAACGGGTTGCCAACGGCTAAAACCCACTCGCCCAATTTGACCTCATCACTGTTCCCAAAGGGTAGGGCAGGGAGCTTCTTTGCGTCTATTTTCAAAACGGCCAAATCCGTAGTCGGATCGGTCCCGATGACTTCGGCGGTAAATTCTCGCCCGTCGTTGAGAGAAACTTTAACCTCCTTGGCTTTGTCCACCACGTGGTTGTTGGTCACGATGTAGCCGTCTTCTGAAATGATGACCCCAGATCCAGAGCCTTGTACGATGCGCGGGGTCATTTCGGGCATCTGACGCTCGCCAAAGCCAAAGAAAAAGTCATGGAAGGGATTGAAAGGACTCATCGTGTAGCCCTGTTCTACGGAAGTTTTAACGTGAACGACAGAGTGAACCGCCATTTCAGCAGCAGAGGAAAAGTCCGTCGACGTGCTTATGCCGGCTAGGGCTTCCGCTCGCGTGTGCACCACTGGAAGATGTTCGGTCCAAGTTTCGGCGGCACTTTTTGCCTGGAAAGCCATAGCGCCTAAAAATCCACCGGCCACGCTGCCCGCGGACACGGCGATCACGATGATAAGGGATTTACGGGTCATAGTTCTAAGATTAATTCGGAAGTACAAATTTCAAAAACTGTTCCACTTCCTACTTTTACAGTATGGCAAAGCGTTTTGCAAAATACCACGGGACCGGCAACGATTTTATCATGCTCATGGGATTGGGTGACCGTGAAATTTTAGATGCAGGATTGGTGCACCATGCATGTACCCGTCACACAGGCATCGGGGCCGATGGACTTATAATGCTTTGGCCCAGTCCCGATAGTGATTTTTTGCTTGATTATTACAATGCCGACGGACAACTTGGCAGTTTATGTGGCAATGGCTCGCGCTGTGCGGTTCATTTTGCCAAATCACACGAGTTGTTTGAGGGCAACCGATGCACGTTTCATGCTGCGGATGGGCTGCACCAAGCGGAATTGGATGCCCGAGGCTGGGTGACCGTTCACTTTGCCGATGCGCCAGTTGTTCAGCCTCAGCACGATGGTTGGTATGTCCACACGGGGTCGCCCCACCACCTGCTTGAGGTAGAAGATGTGGATGCGGTGGATGTGCAGGGCGACGGCTCAGCCCTTCGCTATGGGATATACGGTTCTGCAGGGGGCAGCAATATTAATTGGCTTTCACAGCACGAGGGACTTTGGAAGATCCGAACCTATGAACGCGGCGTGGAGGCGGAAACCCTGAGCTGTGGAACTGGAGCAGTCGCGGCAGCGCTCTATTTGCACCAAACCAAGGCCCTGCCAGCCCCTATCCGTTTGCAAGCACGTGGCGGACTGTTAGAAGTGCACTTTGCGTCTCAGGACCACGGATTTTCAAATATCACCTTAAAAGGGCCTGCCACCCACGTGTACGATGGCATTTGGCCATGGTAACCTATCAACTGCGGGCGCTGGAACCCGGAGACTTGGATGCGCTCCTGCGTTGGGAAAACGATCCTATGCATTGGGTGGTCGGCCAGAGAACCTCTCCGTATTCGCGCGATAGCCTGGAGCGCTACATTCAGGCGGCCTCAGCAGACTTTTGGGATGTAGGCCAAATTCGCTTTGTGCTTTGCACCACGGCCAACCCGGAGGCCTTGGGTTTGGTTGATGTTTTCCACGCCAAACGTCTTCATCGGCGCGCCGAAGTAGGTGTCTTGATCGATCCCGTACACCGCCAAAAAGGCTTGGCCACAGAGGCGCTTCGTTTGGTCCAACACTGGGCTAAAAAACACGCCATGTTAGGGCAGCTGTACGCTGAGATATACAGTGATCACCATGACGCGCAGAGGGTATTTGAACGTGTGGGATTTGAACGGACGGGTTGTCTAAAAAGTTGGGTACAAACCCCAGAGGGCCCCAAAGACGTCACCCTTTGGCAATGGGGGGCATGAGACGCTCTAGAAAAAATGCACGCTTTATCCGCTGGGCCATATTGGCTGCTGGGGTTTTTGTGCTGGGCCTCATCGGATACACGCAAACGATAAACGCCCCGGTATATCAAGGGGAGGAGGGCTATTCCCTCTATATTTCCGATACAGCTTCCTCCATTAAAGAGGTCTTTCAGCCACTGATGAAAGAGGCGAAGGTGCCTCATCCGCGGTTGTTTAAACTGCTTTTAGCATTGAAAGGCCATCCAAAGGCGCGCCGAGGCCACTACCGTCTCCACAATGGTGTGGGGATGCTTCAGGCCATCCGAATGCTTGAATACGGCTTTGAGGACCCCATTTGGCTTCGCATGCGAGGCTATCAAACGCGTGAACAAATTGCCCAGCAGTGGTCTGACCTCTTTGGCTATCCTATAGACAGTGCAAAAAAGGCTTTAGAGCTGGAACTAGGCTTTGAACAGCTCGTTCCAAACTCCTACCAAGTATACTGGTCTTACACGCCTAAGGCATTGGTTGAGCGCCTGCGTAGGGAATACAGGGTTTTTTGGACAGAGACGCGAAAGGCCAAAGCCGCCCGTCTAAAACTGAGCCCGCAGCAAGTCGTGGTGTTAGCCAGTATTGTACAAGCGGAGACTAAGCAGGCAGATGAGCGAAGCCGAGTGGCCTCGCTGTATCTGACACGCTTGAAACTAGGCAAACGTTTAGAAGCGGATCCTACGGCTGTTTTTGCCTATTTGCAGCGCTATCCAGACGCTGGTATCATTCGTCGCGTGACGACCAAAATCACGGGCATGGATCATCCCTATAACACCTATCGACGTTCAGGACTGCCTCCAGGAGCCATGGCCACAGTGGAACCTGAGGTCCTTGATGCGGTTCTCGATGCGGCACCTAGCGGCGAAGTCTACATGTGCGCCGACCCCAAGCGCCCAGGCTACCACGTGTTTGCGCGCAGTTACGCCGAACATCTGCGGAATTCGGCGCGCTACCACCAGAGTCTTAACCGACGTGGGATTCGACGCTAACGTTCTTGAAGAAAAGCGTTCCATCCACGGCATCCACTAAAATGACGGCATCCCGTTGAATGCTCCCGGCTAGGAGTTGCTTGGAGAGTTCATTGAGCACCCGGCGCTGTACAGTCCTTTTGAGCGGTCGTGCCCCAAAGGCCAGATCAAATCCTTCCACCGCAATCGCTTGCACGGCTTCCGGGGTGAAATCGATGGTGACTTCTTGTTCCAGAAGCCGCTTTTTGACGATTTCCAGTTGCATTTTCACGATTCCGACTACATGGTTCTGGTCGAGGGCATGAAAGCCCAAGATTTCGTCAATGCGGTTGAGGAATTCGGGCCGAAGGGTTTTCTTCAGGATGTCCATGACCTCGTGCATGTCGTGGCCTTCCATCAGGAGCTCAGAGCCCAAGTTGGACGTCATGATCACAATAGAGTTGGTGAAATT
This sequence comes from Cryomorphaceae bacterium, assembly GCA_003444795.1. GTDB lineage: Bacteria > Bacteroidota > Bacteroidia > Flavobacteriales > Schleiferiaceae > TMED14. Next base: position 1,917 of record DLWR01000230.1, on the reverse strand, counting down.
GGCCGTTCGTCCTTTGTTGTCTGTCAAACGTCCATCATCCAACACTTGTAGCAAAATGTTGAACACATCCGGATGCGCTTTTTCGATTTCGTCGAGCAAAACCACAGAGTAAGGGCGTCGTCGAACGGCCTCCGTCAACTGGCCTCCTTCGTCGTAGCCCACGTAGCCCGGAGGGGCTCCAATCAACCGAGATACGGCGTGGCGTTCCTGGTATTCGCTCATGTCGATCCGTACCACCGCATTCTCGTCATCAAAGAGGAAGTTCGCGAGCGTCCGGGCGAGTTCGGTCTTTCCAACGCCGGTCGGGCCTAGAAAGAGGAAGGATCCGATAGGGCGGTGAGGGTCGCTTAGGCCGGCGCGCGAGCGGCGCAATGCATCAGAAACGGCAGAAATGGCTTCGTCTTGGCCCACGACTCTCAGGTGAAGTTCCTCTTCGAGGCGAAGCAACTTACTTCGTTCACTTTCAAGCATCTTTTGGACCGGTATGCCGGTCCACCGTGCCACGACTTCAGCGATATCCTCGGCGCTGACTTCTTCCTGTACCATGGGATTGGCTGTTCGGAGGGATTCGAGGTCTTTCGCTGCGGCCAATTGTTCTTGTTCTAAGGCCGTGAGTTGGCCGTAGCGAATTTCTGCTACGCGCGCGTATTCGCCCGCTCGCTCAGCCTGTTCGGCTTCAAATCGAAGCTGTTCCATACCCTCTTTGGCGCGCTGAAGTCGCTCAACAGCCTCTTTTTCCGCATTCCATTGGGCAGAAAGCTGTGCGCGCTGTTCCGAAAGTTCCGCAAGCTGTTGCCGCAGAACGGTCAAGCGCTGCTTGTCTTCTTCCCGTTTGATCGCCTCTTGTTCAATTTCCAGTTGCGCAATTTTGCGGTCTAAATCGTCTAATTCCTCCGGCTTGGAGTTGATTTCTAAGCGCAATTTTGATGCGGCCTCGTCCATCAAGTCGATAGCTTTGTCTGGCAAGAAACGGTCGGTAATGTAGCGCTGGCTCAACAGCACACTTTGAACGACCGCTTCGTCTTTAATGCGGACTTTGTGGTGGCTTTCATACTTTTCTTTGATGCCTCGCAAAATGCTGATGGAGGCCTCCGTATCGGGTTCATCGACCAGGACTTTCTGGAATCGTCGTTCCAGCGCTTTGTCCTTCTCAAAGTATTTCTGAAACTCCGCGAGTGTGGTGGCGCCGACACAGCGCAGCTCGCCGCGCGCAAGCGCGGGCTTCAAAATATTGGCCGCGTCCATCGCACCTTCACCTCCACCGGCACCGACGAGGGTGTGGATTTCATCGATGAATAAGATGATTTGGCCATCCGCTTTAGTGACTTCTTGGATGACGGCCTTGAGGCGCTCCTCAAATTCCCCTTTGTACTTGGCGCCTGCAATGAGGGCACCCATATCCAACGAGTAGATCTTTTTGTCCTTGAGGTTTTCAGGAATGTCCCCCCGAATATTGCGGTGGGCGAGGCCTTCCACAATGGCTGTCTTACCCACACCGGGCTCTCCGACCAGTACGGGGTTATTTTTCGTGCGCCGGCTTAAAATTTGCAATACGCGTCTAATTTCCTCATCCCGACCGATGACGGGATCTAGTTTGCCCGATGCGGCCCGATCGTTCAGGTTGATGGCATACTTCTCCAAGGATTGATACGTATTCTCCGCCGAGGCCGTTTGGGCCTTTCTCCCATTGCGCAATTCCGCGATAGCCTGCTTGAAGGTTTCCTCCTTAAACCCTTGGTCCTTCATGGCCTTGGCCAGGGAATCCTTCCCTGTGCCGAGTCCCAAAAGCACGTACTCCAAGGTGAGAAATTCATCTCCGTCTTTTTTAGCGGCTTGCAACGCGCGTTGTAGGGCTTCTTGAGCCGAACGTCCCCTGTATGCTTGTCCCCCTTCTACTTAGGCTATTCGGCCAACCTC
>DLWR01000108.1 GCA_003444795.1 Cryomorphaceae bacterium | reverse complement strand
ATGCACCTTTTCATAGGAGCCAGAAATGTCCAATACATAGTTTGGCTTTTCACTCCATCGCTCGATCCGAAGGCCTTTCCGCCTCCACCCTGAACCAGGCACGACCCAATCCAAGGGTTTATGCACCTGCACATCCACTTTGGTAAATCTTCCGGGCAAGGCTGCTGCAGCCTCTACTAAAGCGGACGCCCGACCGGCATTCACCCCAACGGGGCCCCATTGCTGTATTCCAAAGGGCAAATACGCCGTCCAAAAAAGCCCTTTACGGCGATAGGCCACAGGCCAGGCAAAACCCTCGGACACCATGGCGCCCCAGGTTTGCCCTAGGGCATCTGCATAGCCTTCTTGGTCATAGGGAAAATCCCAAGGGCTCTGGCTCACCCATGCGGCCCAATCCTCCGACGTCCAAGTACCCGCGACCCACTTCATGCCCGAACCTTCGTTAAGAAATTATTCAATCCTTCCACCCATGGCGCGTAGACCTTGGTTTCTAAAAAAGCATCCCGTCCCGGACCAAAAAAGCGCCAGTGGGTGCCGACGACGAGGCTCGCTCCGTGCTTGCGGGCACTTTCATCCCATTTCTGCAGTGTTTCCTCAATGGTCGATGCCGAATATCCGAGGAAGTTTTGGTCCATCAAAGCCACGGGAACATAGGTCAAATAAGGAATACCATCGTCATCCATCGCCTGGCCGTCTGGACCAACACCCCACGCGGGAATAGGAACCGCTACTCCTGCCCGATAGCCAGGTTGCTTGGCATATTCCATACTCCAATCCTCCAAGAGACCCGATGCCGCCAGCTGTTTTTGCGAATGTGGCAAGGACATCCGAAGGTAGTGGTAGCGAGAACGCTGCAATACACGCGTAGTAGCATCCGACCAAGCCCGGACCTCTCGCTCCAATGCCTTTGGATCTTGGTCATGATGTGCATAGGTAGGATGAACCCCTGTGCTTGGATATTTTTTCGCCCAATAGGCATGAGCGGCAGCGGTTTTGGTATGCCGAATACTAGGTCCCTTGTCCTGGGGACCCCGATCGGGGCCTATCCACGCAAAAAACTGCCACCGAACCCGTTTATAAGTACACATGAGTTCCTCAAAGGCATCGGAGGCATCAAAGGGGTCTTTTGCACCGAACTGGACCTTTAGTTTAGACCATTGTGCCATACATAGATGTCTGCAGGCCACCCACCACTGATGTGCCACAGAAAAGCCTGCAAAAGCAAATCGATGATCGATATCGACCACGACGGTTGGAGCAGACGAACGACGTGTTTCCAGACGAAAATCAGATTGGAAATTCTGTATAAAGGCCTCTATCCACGTATGTACGGCGGGTATTTCAGGATGAAGGTCAATGTCTGACCAAAGAAAAGATGCCCTAGGGTCAAAGCGGCCATGTGCGTCCAGATGTGTACTGGAAAATTCTTCCGCACGCGAGGCCGCATAAGCGGAGCGTGCAAGCAGGTCTCCCTCAAACGTTCCTCTTTCCCATTCTTCAAATGGCTTCGACCAACATGCTGCCGCTTCCCAGTTTTGTTCACCATCTGAAAAATCCACGCGGATTCCAGTCACCCGACGGACGACCTCCGCTGCAAAGGCCAATTGCGGATTCCTGGCATCCCCATGAAGGAGAATGCGATTGGGCGCCACCGGACCATCGTTCCAAAGCGCTTTCGCCATTCTGTGAGGCGCATCCCCTTCCCCATAGATCGGAACAAATGCCGATGTGGTCTCGGTTTGCATGCATGTTTTAAGTGCATTCAACAGGAAATTCTTATCCTCTGCCGCTTCCGGATTTACCAAGAAGGAGTGGCCCGTTTCCAGTAGCTCCGCCCATTCCGTCTCATTCCGAAGCACAACACAATTCCGTTGACAGAAATACGCCTCCTTCTGAAGCCCCCCAGAATCGGTGATGACCCATTCCGCCGCATCCAATTGCGCTAAAAGGGCTTCACGTCCCAACGGTGGGTGCCAGTGAATCGCAGGAGGGAGTTCATCCTTTTCTAAAAATGCCCGAAGTCGAGGATGGATGGGCCAATGAATCTCGTGGGTTTTTGCCAGCTCCGCGATGGCTCCAACAATCCGTGTCCGAATCAGCGCATCATCCACATTCGTGTTTCGATGCAACGTAACCAAAATCCGCCCCAGCGTTGGTGACACCTTGGGGCGCTGCACAAGTGCATCCGCCATGATATCGCCCGTAATCAACGTATGCTTCGCCCCACGATCCAATCCTTCCCGTTGCAGTTGAACCAAGGCACGTTCAGAGGGAACAAAATGCCAATCGCTCGCGGTATCTGTCTTGACTCGCGCTTCTTCCTCGGGCATCGACGCATTAAAACTTCGCAATCCCGCCTCAACATGCGCCAAAGGCAGCCCGAGTCGCTTAGCGGCCCTAGCAGCACACCAGGTCGAAAAGGTATCGCCATACACCACCACCGTTGCGGGAGACCATTCGTGAAGCACATTTTGCATTGCTCCCACATTCTCCTCGTGGACCATTGACCAACTTAGCACTTCATCCGGCTGAAGACCAAACTCTTGAAAGAATACATCGCTCATTCCGGCCTCCCAGTGCTGACCCGAATGCAGCACCCGTTGGGTCGCTCCACGCTCCGCCAATGCCTGATACAAAGGCACTAATTTGATAAACTGAGGGCGAGCGCCAACGATGTGTACAATCATAAATCCAACTGGGTCGGACGCATCCAACCCTTATCCGCAAAACTAACGTAATCCCCTTGGCCAACGATCAAATGATCCAAAACGCCGATATCTAAAAACACCCCTACTTGTACCAATCGACGCGTTAACTCGCGATCCTCCTCACTGGGCACTAAACGACCACTCGGATGATTGTGCGCCACAATCACCGCAGGTGCACGCAACTCCAAGGCCCGCTGAAATAAAACCCGCAAATCAGCCACCGTACCTGTCCATCCACCTTTGCCGACACATTCACACCCAATTACTTCGTGAGCACGACTTAAAAAGAGCACCCAAAACTCCTCATGATCCAAGCTGAGCAACTTGGGCCTCAGCACCTCAAACGCTTCCTTGCTTCCATAGATCCGCTTCCTCACCCCCTGCTCCGCCCCCTCCCGCATCCGGCGCCCAAGTTCAAAGGCGGCGGCCAGGGCCGCCGCCTTGGCGGGCCCCATTCCCACTTCGCGCATTATCGCCTCCGGTCGAGCGGCCGCCAAGCGTTGCAGGTCTTCTCCATGGGCCCGCCACAGCTGTTGCGCCACGTGCAAAGCCGAAACACCTTGAGCACCACTTCGTATCAATAAGGCCAGACATTCTGCCGTCGTCAAGGCTCTGGAACCTTGTGCGAGGCACTTTTCTTGGGGTCTATCCTCGGGGGACCATTCTCGTATTGTAAAAGACATGCCCGCAATTTGGGATGGGCTTCGCGGAGAGTCGTCTTGAGGGGAATACAAGGGTTTAAGGGTAGAAAGGCTTGGAGGCTTGGAGGCTTGGCAAATCAAGGGAAAGTCCCGGCGCGCAGCCAAGGTCCGCACCAGCGATCAAGGCCAAAAGAGTTTAAACATTTAAACTAAAACACCCCCGCGTAAAGCGCGTGCATTCTAGCCAACTAGCCAATTGCCAGAAAACAAAAAAGCCGCCCACTGGGCGGCTTTTCTTGACCAAATCAGTCGTCGCTTAGGACAGACCGTTTACGTGCTTGGCTAGGCTTGACTTCAAGTTAGCCGCTTTGTTCTTGTGGATGATATTGCGCTTAGCCAACTTGTCCAACATGGCGCTTACCACGGGGAGTTGCGTAGCAGCTTCTGCCGCGTCCGTCAACGTGCGCAAAATGCGAACAGCGTTACGGGTCGTCTTGTGGTAGAAACGGTTGTGCAAACGCTTCTTCTGCGTCTGTCGGATGCGCTTCAAGGAGGATTTGTGATTAGCCATAGCTTTTTATCTCAATTTTTGTTTTCAAACTTGTGACCCGTACGGGATTCGAACCCGTGATCTTCTCCGTGAAAGGGAGATGTCCTAAACCGCTAGACGAACGGGCCATTGTTGCCAATGGTTTTGGGAGTGCAAATGTATGACAAATTTACAATTAGACTATGCGGACACGCACAAATTTTCATGAAACCTATGTGTGCTCAACGCCCGCCGCTGGGCCGATAGCCCAATCGCTTGCTCGTTCGCTGGCGCAATTCCTCGCGAAGGCCCTCAAGTTCAAGCACTGAAATTTCATGGATTTCCTGAAAAGGAGAAACGACCAAATCCATATCCATCGCCTGAAGCATCGCTTGTTCCACCCAGGATTGAAGGACCTCACGAGTGAGATCAGATTCGGTGAGCGGAATGCCCAAACGTCCCACTCCTTCTGCCATGAAATGCCCTTCTCCGTTTACAAACATGCGGCTCAAGAGCATGCCCGCGTCGTTCATTCGGCGCATTTTGAAAGAGTCAGACAGGAAGTTGTAGGCATGGATTAAACCCCAGTAGCCGCGGTTCTCGTGGGCCTTGACATAGTCCGTTTGGCGCAATGGATGATCTGATGGAAGCGCAAAAGCGTTCGTATGCACTTGGAAAATGAGAGAGTCCCCCGAAAAACGAATCTCCACCTCATAGTCCCCACGGTCCACAAACTCCACGACCACCGATTGATCGATGGCGCAAATTTGGCTGTTCAATTGAGTCGCCGTTTCCCGAAGCAAGTCTTTCAAATCCGCAAAGGCAGCCAGCGCACGACGGTATACCAATTGCTTGTTGCTGGACTTTGTGGCCAGCACGCGTAGGATGTCATTTTGGCGTGTCATGGCTTAATAGGCACGTGCAAAGAGTACGCGCTGCGTAGAGGGCTTGCCCGTCAAAATGCAAGTACCATCCTCTTGGAGGTTGTTCAAAGGAATGCAGCGAATGGTTGCCTTCGTCTTGTCCTTGATCTGGTCTTCCGTTTCGGGCGTACCGTCCCAGTGCGCAGAGACAAAGCCCCCTTTGTCCAGAGCCGCGTTAAACTCCTCCCAGGTATTAGCGACATGAATGTTGCTATCGCGGTGTGCCTTAGCACGCTCAAAGAGCTCCACCTGAATGGTGTCCAGCATTGCCGCAATTTCCTGCGCCAAACCTTCCATGGGCAAGAAGCTCTTGGTCAAGGTGTCGCGGCGCGCCACTTCGGCCGTGCCTTTTTCCAGATCCTTGGGACCAATCGCGATGCGCACGGGAACTCCTTTCAGTTCGTATTCATTGAACTTCCAGCCCGGCTTTTGGGTGTCGCGGTTGTCGTATTTGACTCGGATGCCCAACTTCTTCAAGTCAGCCACCAAGGCATGGGCTACCGTATCGATGGCGGCCAATTCCTCTTCCCCGCGGTAGATGGGGACGATGACGACTTGGGTCGGGGCCAATTTAGGAGGAATGACCAATCCATTGTCATCCGAATGCGTCATAATCAAGGCACCCATCAAACGGGTAGATACGCCCCATGAGGTCGCCCACACATGCTTGACCTCACCGTCTTTATCCTGAAACTTGACGTCAAAGGCTTTGGCAAAATTTTGACCCAAGAAATGTGACGTGCCGGCTTGCAACGCCTTGCCGTCCTGCATGAGCGCCTCGATACAATAGGTCTCCAGAGCCCCGGCAAAACGCTCATTGGCCGATTTAACGCCGCGAATGACCGGAATGGCCATAAACTCTTCCACAAAGTCGCCGTAGACGTGCAACATTTGGACCGCTTCTGCAATGGCCTCTTCTTCCGTGGCATGCGCCGTGTGTCCTTCCTGCCAGAGGAATTCTGCGGTACGCAAAAACAAACGCGTGCGCATTTCCCAGCGAACGACGTTGGCCCACTGATTGACCAAAATGGGTAAATCACGGTAGGATTGAACCCAGTTTCTGTAGGTGTCCCAAATGATGGTCTCGGAAGTGGGTCGAACAATGAGCTCCTCTTCCAGCTTGGCATCTTCGTCCACTACAATGCCAGTGCCATTCGGATCATTTTTCAAACGGTAGTGAGTGACTACCGCACATTCCTTGGCAAATCCATCCACGTGTGCCGCCTCTTTTGAGAAGTAACTCTTGGGAATAAAGAGCGGAAAGTAGGCATTGACGTGTCCTGTTTCTTTGAATCGGAAATCCAATTCGGCCTGAATCTTTTCCCAAATCGCGTAGCCATGCGGTTTGATAACCATGCAACCGCGAACACCTGAATTGTCCGCCAAATCGGCTTGCACCACCAGATCATTATACCAGCGGCTATAGTCCTTGTCGCGCACCGTGAGATTCTTTGCCATAGAGAATGGTATGGGATTTGTACCTTGGAATAGTAGAACCACAAAGGTACTTCGTAATGCGCTACTCCATTTTATCCCTTTTAGCTCTGGCCGCCCTCGCTTCATGCAGCACGGTGGACCGACGCAGCTTGGCCGACTACGACGATGGCATCTACACCTGGGAACCCTATCCCGACCATGGCGGCTACAGCTATGGGGGAGGTTCGTATTCCAATTCTCCCAATGGCTATTCGTACTACGGGGATGACGGCTATAACGATGGCTATGAGGACGGCTACAACGACGCATTTTACACGTTCAATGGACCATACGCGAGTCCCTACTTCTCCTACCGCCCGCGGTACCGTTCCTGGAATTACCGTCCCTACACGTTCTACCCTTCCTATTACTACGGGTTCAACAGTCCGTATATGATGCCCTACGGGATGAACCCCTATGGCTACAACCCGTATATGATGCCTTTTGGCTATCCCTACATGGGCTATGGGGGCTATTCCCCTTGGGATCCCTGGGGAACGAGTTACGGCTATGGCTATCCTTACGGTGGGTATGGCTATCCCTACGGTGGGTATGGCTATCCTAATGGCGGCTACGGGTACGGCAATTACGGCGGCTATTCTCCATGGGGAGGCATAACCGGATCTACCCCCAGTACTGGGGGTACG
>DLWR01000140.1 GCA_003444795.1 Cryomorphaceae bacterium | reverse complement strand
CCATCCCAATACGCAACGTTGTAGATTTTGTAACCACCACCGTCGATAGCCAAGTCACGAACAGGGTTGCCCAAGTCGTTATCGCCTGCGGATAGATCATAGATACCCGTTGCGTAGCCGTAGTAGGTATCCAATGAGAAGAAGTTGCCACCCATTTGCATGTCCAAAAGAACGGAAGCCGTCCAATTTTTGTAGCGGAATGAGTTGTTCCAACCGGCATACCAATCGGGGTTGATGTCGCCAATCACGTCCTTAGCACCCACGAGGTAGCGAACACCACCGTATTGAGCAGGCATGTCATAGACCACAGGGCGTCCTTCCGCGTCACGAACGTGCGTCGTGCCGTAGATTACACCGTACGCTTCACCAGGACGAGCTTCGATCGTAATACCGCCTTGTACACCGGCCAACTGCAAGTTCTCAGCACCCTCAAAGAGAGAAACTACCATGTTCTTGTTCTTGGTCCAGTTCAAGTTTGTGTTCCACTCAAAGTCGCCAGCCTGGATAGGCGTAGCGCTCAAGCTCAACTCGATACCCTTGTTATTGATCTCACCCGCATTCACATACTTATAGATCGTACCAGAGGTAGAAGAAACCTTTGCAGGCATGATTTGGTTGAAAGACGTTTGGTCGTACACCGATACGTCAAAACCAACACGGTTGTTGAAGAACATCATCTCCAAACCAGCTTCCGTAGAAACGGTGCTTTCAGGAAGAAGTCCTGCGTTGTTTGACGTAGAAGGCGCAGAAGCCAAAGACGTGCTACCAAAAGCAGTACCCATGTTATAGGCATCCGCCAAAGCTTGAGCAGGAGCGTCCGCACCCACCTCAGCGTAGTTCACGCGAACCTTACCAAAGCTAATAGCGTCAACGTCCAACAACTCAGAGAATACCAAGCTCATCGTTGCAGATGGGTAGAAGAACGTGTTGTTGGCAGCAGGCAGCGTAGACGAAACGTCTTGTCGGCCGGTCAAATCCACATACAGGTAGTTCTTGTAGCCCAAAGATGCAGCGGCAAACAAGCCATTCACACCAATCTGGTAGGCAGTCTCACCGGGAGCATTGGGTGTATTAACAGAGTTGCTCAAGGCATATACCCCAGGAACGACCAATCCACCATTTGTAGAAGCCGAGATGGCTTCCACGCTGTTGCGACGGATGTTAGAACCTACACGACCGTTCAAAGAGAACTCGTCATTGGCGCCAAATACTTTATTGGCGGTCAAGATCATGTCGATGTTCGTTTCTGTGACGTTGCGGTTGCGGCGGATGTAGCCAGGAATTTCAACAGAACCCACAGCAGTGCGCTCTTCTTGCAATTCTGAGTACGTGTCCACAGAGGCGCGACCCAAGAAGTCCAACCAATCGTTGATTTTGTAGGTAGCCATCATGTTGCCGATCAGGCGATTGCGTTGATCCGTTTGATAGTTCTCCAATACAGAGAAGTATGGATTATCAAAATAGATAGGGGTCGTAGCATCAGCTCCATAGCCGTAACCAAATGGGTTCCAGGTAATGTTCTTGCCAGTCAACTCATAGGCCTCTTTTTGCTTGGCCATGTCTACACCCACGTTGAACCACTGACGGAACGACTGGTTGGGGTTGCGAGAATCATAGCCCGTGCCGTAACGGCCGCGGCCCGCTTGCTGGATGAACTGAGCGGTCGTAGAAACCGTCAATTTGTCGCTAGCCTTCAAAGAACCGGTGAAGCTGAAGTTGTTACGCTTCAGGCTAGATCCAGGAACAATACCCTTGGTAGAGAATTGTGTAGCGCTCAAACGGAAAGAACCATTGTCGTTACCACCGTCAATGGCGACAGAGTTGTTCATCGTAGCAGACTGCTCGAAGAAGTACAAAGGATTGTTTGCACCAGCAACGTGTGGGCTCTTCTGACCATAGGTAGACAATTCGGGGTACAAAGACTCCCACGTGTATACCATGAAGTTTGGATCAAAAGCCAAACCAAAAGATGCGTCTTCAGTGGTTGGAGTACAAGGATCATCGATGCCATCACCGTCTACGTCATAGGCCACCATGTAGCCATTGGTAGGATATCCAGCGATGGTGTCAGGACCGTAGTACTGACCATATCCTTCACCGTAGCGGTTCTGGTAGCGCACGTAGGTGTCAGGGTTTACAGAACCAACGGTGTAACCGCTCGTTACAGAAACACCCAAGCCGTTGCGCTTGGTTCCTTTCTTGGTCGTGATCAAGATAACGCCGTTTGCCGCACGTGCACCGTAGAGTGCCGTTGCCGCTGCACCCTTCAATACAGACACTTTTTCAATGTCTTCAGGGTTGATGTCCATGGCTGCATTACCGTAGTCATAGCCACCGCGGCCTGTTTGCTGGTTGCCGGTGTTCGTAATCTGGTTAGAGATAGGGATACCGTCTACGACAAACAAAGCCTGGTTGTTACCCGTCAAAGACTTGTAACCCCGGATAACTACGTTTGCTGAACCACCCATGGTACCAGACTGGCGAATGTTCACACCAGCTACTTTACCTGAGAGGGAGCTCATGAAGTTAGCGTCCTTCACTTTGCTTACTTCGGTTCCACCAACCTCTTGGATGGCGTAACCAACGGATTTCTTCTCACGAGAAATACCCAAAGCGGTCACAACAACCTCATCCAACTTGTTGGTTGAGACTGCCAGCGACACGTTCAAGGTGCTGCCCGATACAGAAGCTTCCTGGGTGTTGTAGCCCATGGAAGAAAACACCAATACAGCGCCGTTACTAGCCTTAATGGAGTAGGCTCCATCGAAGTTGGTAATCGCTGCATTGTCTGTGCCTTTTACCTTCACGGATACGGAAGGTAGAGGCTCGCCCGAAGATGCGTCTTTAACCACACCCGTCACGTTCTGCGCGAAGGCAGAAATAGACAGGAATGAAGCCACAGCTAGGGCAAAGAGATTTGCTCTGCGTTTCATTTAAGGTGTTATTTGAATGTTAAACGTGGACCAAGTTAACGTAAAATTTCAATTTTCAATCACCTAAAACCCTTATTCACATTGAGAATGCTATTTTTTTTTCGCTTCTAGAGCAAAAAACTTGGGCAAACCTAACTAAGCGTAAATTCTACACTTTTAAGCAAAAGATTCCACCAACGCTTGGCCTATTCCGATTCGGACCGCATGGATTTCAGGTCCAAATAGACCAACAACGCGGCCGATCCCCAGACGAGTACGGCGGCTTTTTCCATGTCCAGGAAGTTGTTCAGTACACCATGAACGAAATAGGTTATAAGTCCCAAGAGTGCCATAAGCGCTAGGGAACGATCCTGACCATTGGGCAAAGTCTGAACCACTCGGAAGCCCGTTGTGAACAGGGTCCAAAGCAAGATCAGAACAAACAGCAATCCGGGCCAACCTTGTTCGGCAAGGGGACCGATGTATTCACTGTGTGCGTTCCCCAAATTGCCCTCATTGGTAGATATGATGGTCATTTCCGCCGAATGCTGAAACGGCGCATATTGGAATTGATAGGTACCTGCCCCCCATCCCGTATGCGGCCGGGACTCAAACATGCGCAGGGCCGACATCCACCGGTTGATGCGTTCCAAATTGGAGGCATCGGTGGAAATGTTTGAAACACTTTGAACGTGCTCGGAAAAATTATCCGAAGAAACAGTGTCATTTTTCGTGAAGATGCGCATCCACTGATCTTGGGTAGCCCATAAGCCGACCAGAACTAGGGCCATGCCCCCAAGAAAGAGGCGAAATGAAATCTTGAGGCGAATCAAGACATACACGCCACCCGCTGCGATGACACTCAACCACGCTGCACGTGTATAGGAGAGGATGAGGGCCGCAGTCAGCACCAACCAAAGGCCTATGTATATGAAACGCGACAATAAATTCTGGTCCCGTAGCATCCGGTACACCGCAAAGGGATAGACGAAAGCAAGTGCCATTCCGTACACGGTGTGTTCCTTATAAAAAGGATACATGACCCAGGTGGAGGTCTCCTTGGAAAAGCCATACTGGCTATGAATATACATGGTGTACAAAGAGGCTATGGCCAGGGAGAACGAATAAAGAGGGAAGAACCAATCCCTCGCTTGGGGCTTTTCAAAAACGTTCAGCAATGCGAAGAAGAGCGGGACGATGAACCAAATTCGAGAAATCCAGGCCTTGAAGGAGACCAAAGGCATTTCGGAGGTCAAAATGGTCAAGCCCATCCAGGCCAACTGAAGGAGGATGGCGATGCCCACGGGATGCTTCAGGGCATTCCAGGGAAGTCGGCCGCTTTGCAAGAAGCGGAGCAGGAGGAAAAAGGTGATGCCTGCGAGGATGGGTTCGGCCGGTAAACTCAATCCCACATTAAAACCAGCGTCTTTGAGCGTGATGGACAGCGGCGTAATCGCCACGAGGAAAAGCAAGAGCGAATCCAAAGAATAAAAGGTCCAGGCGACCATGAGAACGGCAAAGGGTACCGCGGCCACGAGATAGGTCTCCGTTGCCACCGCAAGTCCGGTCACCGCCACTAAGGCTGCGAGCGCAAAATAGGCGCTTCGACCGCTCAGGAAGGAAGTTGGCTGCGCAGGTCCTTCCATGTGTTGAAAAGCAAGATGGCCAATAGGGTGCTCACAAAAGCAGCCAATCCACTTACCGCACAAATCAGCCAACGAATGGGGTATTTCTTCTTATCCGCGGGACGTGCAGCATTCACGCGCTGGGTCGCGGGAAGCACCACTTGGGCGTCAACACGCACCTGGTCGAGTTTCGTTCGAAGCTTTACTTCCTCTTCTTTGCGAAGGCGAAGTTCGTCGCGCAGGGAAACGTAACGGCCGCCGTACTTCGCCAAGGTATCCAAGGTGTTCCGCAATTCTTGAATCGCGGAGGGCTTTCGACCTTCTGCAATGGCTGTGGCGAGCTGATCACTCACAACCATGGATTGGCCCTCGTATTCGTGGACACCCTTTTTGCGGAGGCTCTTGATTTCGTCTTCCATGCGGCGCATGTCTTCGCGGGTCTTGTCGTATTCGCGTTGCACAATTTGGAGACCGACTTGGGCCCGACTGCGCTGGATGCGGCTTTTGGCACGGTCTAACAAGTCCGTAATGGCATTGGCAATGTCGGCCGCCATTTGAGGATCAGTATCTAGCACCTTAATTTCCACGGACATGAACTGCGTTCGCTGAAAACTAATCTTGTCCGAAAATTCTTCCCACAAATCGGTACGAAGCGTTTTGGAGGTCGTGTCCAAATCGTAGTGTTCAATGAGGCCAAACTGATCTACAATCGTATCAAAAATGGCATCTGAATTCAAGATTTGAATGAGCTGTTCGGCTTGCTCTTCCGCACCGAATTCCAAAAAGTCCTCGTCTTGGTAGGTATTCTGGGGCAACAAAGCCTTGGAGGGCGAATTGGTCGTCGCAGGGAAAACGGTTACCACCGATTCATACAGAGGCTCAATGAAGAAGGGCATCGATGCCACCGCCGCCACGACGGCAGCTACCACCGGGGCAATCAACAAGGGCTTTCGCCATTGGTACAAAAAGTGCAGAAGCGTTTGCGATTGGGCGTCCATAGCTCAGAGGTTTCTTAAGTCCACAAAGATAGCGGTAGGTTTAACAGGGTCTCGCATTCTCGGCGATCGGCTTCAAAATAGCGCCATGCCGCCATGCGCTCTTCATCGGAGAGGGTCATGGACGTTTTCGACGCAAGGGCTTTTTTGGCTCCACCCCTCAGCCCATTGGGCACCAGCGCCTTGAGGCCTCTGCCCAGAGGATGCTGGGTTAAAAAGCGCTGAAGCATGGGATACGCTGGGTCTTGCCCTTCGAAGACCTTCGTTTTTTCAGGCAATGGCTGTGGGCTCAAGCTAAGGTCATGGCAGAGCTGCGCCCACGAAGCAACCTCGTCGCGGAAGAAGTCCTCATAGCGATAGATGTGGAGCTGCTGCGCCGGCCAGGGGGCTTGCCAGCGGCGAAGGGAGTCGGCGTAACGTCTGAGGTGGACGAAGTTTTCGGATTGGCCCCAGAAGGCTGGCTTCGCAGCGTCCTCGGCGAGGGCGCTGAGGAAGTCGGATTGGACCATGCCGTATTTCCGTGCCATACGGTAATGGGAGAAGGCCCGATCGACCGGGTTGCGCAGGAGGAGCACCACGTGGGCGGAGGGATTGGCGGCGAAGAGGGCTTCGGGGGCCGCCGCGGAAAAGAAGTAGCTCGTGGAGGCGTCGAGGGTTTTTTGGGCGGGGGTGGCGT
>DLWR01000128.1 GCA_003444795.1 Cryomorphaceae bacterium | reverse complement strand
CCTTCCTCGTCGCGGTCGATGAGAATGCCCAATTTGCTCAAGGGGGTCAAGTCCTCATCAATTTTGCCGACGCGGTCGAGCACGTCTTCGTAGTAGGTCTTGGGGACCTCCAAGAATTGGACGCCGCGTGCACGGAGCTCAGAAACGGTGAAGATGATGTCGTCCGTAGCTAGGGCGAGGTGCTGAACACCAGCGCCTTTGTAGAAATCAATGTATTCCTCGATTTGGGACTTTTTGCGACCTTCTGCGGGCTCGTTGATGGGGTACTTGATGCGGCCGTTGCCGTTGGTCATCACTTTGGACATCAGGGCCGTGTATTCGGTGGAAATGTCTTTGTCGTCAAAGGAAATCAGCTGTGCGAATCCCATGACGCGCTTGTAGTAGTCTACCCAGGTATTCATCTCATTCCAGCCCACATTGCCAACCATGTGGTCAATAAATTTTAAGCCAGTGGGGGCAGGGTTGTAGCCGGTTTCCAGGGGCACATAGCCGGGGAGGAAGGTGCCTGCATACCCCGAACGCTCGACAAATACGTGTACAGTGTCCCCGTAGGTCTTAATACCTGAAAGCGTCACCTTGCCGTGGGCATCCTCCATAATGTAGGGCTCAAAGGCGGACTCTGCGCCACGGGCCGTCGTGGTTTCCCAGGACTTGGTGGCATCGTCTACCCATATAGCCACATTTTTGACACCGTCGCCGTGTTGGACGATGTGGTCATTGATAGGGCTGTCAGGGGTTAGAGGAGAGGTTAGAACCATGATGATTTTGTCCTGTTTGAGAACATAGGAGGTTCGGTCCTTTACGCCCGTTTCCAATCCGGCATAGGCATAGTCTTGAAAGCCAAAGGCTGTTTTGTAGAAATAGGCGGCTTGCTTGGCATTGCCCACATAGAATTCTACGTGGTCGGTGCCGTTGAGCGGAAGAAAGTCCTCGGCTTCCGGGTTTTCAATCGGAAGTTTGAGCGAGGTCGAGTCCGTTTGCATGTCTAAGGGGATGTAGGGTTATTCGTTCCAGGAATTCCAGTAGGTGCCGTATTCCATGTCGAGGGCGGCTTGGGTCACTTTCAAAGGGCGGAAGGTATCGACCATGACCGCGAGTTCCATGGTTTCCTTTTGGCCGATGCTGCGCTCGTACGCACCGGGGTGCGGACCGTGTGGGATGCCGCCGGGGTGTAGGCTGATAAAGCCCTTTTCCACGTGATTCCGAGACATAAAGTCACCATCTACATAGTACAGTACCTCATCCGAGTCGATGTTGCTGTGGTTGTAGGGTGCGGGGATGGACTTGGGGTGATAGTCATACATCCGAGGCGCAAAGGTGCAGATGACAAAGTTGTGTCCTTCAAAGGTTTGGTGAACGGGAGGTGGTTGGTGCACGCGTCCCGTAATGGGTTCAAAGTTCAGCGCTGAGAAGATGTAGGGGTAGCAATAGCCATCCCAGCCCACTACATCAAAGGGGTGGCTGCTATACGTGACGTGGTGCAATACCCCTTCCTTCTTAATCTTTAAGAGAAATTCGCCACGCTCGTCCTTGGGGGCCATGTAGGTGGGCAGGCGCAAGTCGCGTTCACAGAAGGGAGAATGCTCAAGCATCTGACCAAATTCATTGCGGTAGCGCTTGGGTGTAATAACCGGAGAGTGGCTCTCGACAACAAAGAGGCGGTTGTCCGGGCCGTCAAAAGCAATTTGGTAAATGGTGCCGCGCGGAATGACAATGTAATCCGCGTATTCAAATCGAAGCTCCCCAAACATAGAGCGGAGTACCCCACTGCCTTGATGAATGAAGAGGACCTCATCGGAATCGGCATTTTTAAAGAAATAGCCGTCGATGCCTTTTTGCGGAGCCGCTACGTCGATCTGAACGTCGTTGTTGAAGAGCACCGTCGTCCGCGCATCCAACAAATCAGCGGTGGGTTTCGCGTTGAAGCCCTGCAGCATGCGCGAATGAATATTCTTGTCCACCGCCGCCTGAGGTCGCAGGTCAATAGCCTCGCCAATATGACTGACCATCGTCGGGCGATGCGTGTGGTATAGCAAGGAACTGACCCCGTGGAATCCTTCTGTGCCAAAAAGCTGCTCATAGTAGAGCCCACCTTCTGGTTTTTCGTGGATGGTGTGTCGCTTGGGGGGGATGGAACCGAGGGTATGGTAATAGGCCATGGGTCGTCGGGATTAATCGGGTTGTGTTCGGTGGAAGCGTTTCGCATGCCGCATGCGACCGTGCTCCTGCCGAATTTTTTGCTGCTCCTCTTCTGAAAGGTGAATCACAGACTGGCAATTAGGACTGCAGGTCTGTTCGTGTTCCTCCTTACATGAGGCGCATTGAATAAACAGCAAATTACAAGCTTTGTTGGCGCAATTTACATGCGTGTCGGCCGGCTCGCCACATTGGTGGCAGTGTGAAATAATGTCGTTGGAGATTTGCTCCCCAAGTCGTTCATCAAAGACGAAGTTCTTGCCGCGGAACTTGTTGGGCAGGTTTTGCTCGGCAATTTGGCGGGCATAATCAATGATGCCGCCGTGTAACTGATTCACGTTTTGGAAGCCGTGGTGCTTGAGGTAGGCGGAGGTTTTTTCGCAGCGAATGCCCCCGGTGCAATACAATAGTAGCGGTTTTTCCTCTTGGCCCTTGAGTTTATGCAATACTTCGGGGAGCTCCTCGCGAAAAGTCTCTGCCTCGGGCAAAATAGCGCCCTCAAAGTGACCAATTTCGGACTCGTAGTGGTTGCGCATGTCAACCAAAATAGCCTCGCCCGAGTCCATTAAAGTATTCCACTCAGCCGCATTCAAATGTCGACCCACATTGGTAACGTCGTAATCGTCCATGGACAAACCATCCGCCACGATTTGGTGCCGCACTTTAATGGCCAGCTTAAAGAAAGACTTGCCATCGTCTTCAATGGCAATTTTAAACGGAACGTTTTCAAATTCCTTCCAACCGTAGAGCTCGCGGACGAATTGCTCCCAATGGTGTTCCGGAACGCTCATTTGGGCATTGATGCCTTCTTGCGCCACATAAATGCGCCCAAAGCACTGTAGCGCATCCCATTGGAGAAAGAGTTGATCCCGAACACTTTGCGGGTCTTTAAGAGCCACGTAGCGGTAAAAAGACACCGTTTTGCGCGAGAAATCCTCGGCCTCGAGGCGTTGCATCAAGGTAACGCGGTCGTACTTGTTGTACAGAACGGCTTTGGGCGTCTTTTGGGGCATAGGACAAAGGTACAGCCTTCGCTCTTGTGGGCGGATGTGTCGCAAAGGTGCGCCATGGACATTGAGGCTAACCTGATTTTCGTCAGGTCCTTCCGCAATACCTTTGGTCGTATGGAAAAGGCTTTGGTTTTAGGGGCAGCAGGCCAAATTGGCACCGAGCTCGTCGCAGCGTTACGCGCCAAATGGGGCACGGAGAATGTGATCGCCACAGATTTGCGCCCAGAGGCCCTGGAAGCGCCAGCGTTTGCCCTGAACGCCATGGACGAACCCGCCCTGCGCGCCTTGGTACAAGAGCAGGGCATCACCGAAGTCTACCACTTGGTCGCTATGCTCAGCGCAACAGGGGAGAAAATGCCCGAAAAGGCATGGGAGCTCAATATGCTAACACTTTTCCATGTACTCAACCTGGCCAAGGAAGGCCTCCTCAAGCGCGTATTTTGGCCCAGTTCCATTGCGGCTTTTGGCCCAAATACCCCCGCGCTGGACACCCCTCAATACAGCCCCATGGATCCCACCACCGTGTATGGCATCTCCAAGTTGGCGGGTGAATTATGGTGCCAATACTACCACCAAAAGTTTGGGGTAGACGTTCGCAGTTTGCGCTACCCCGGCTTGATTTCTTGGAAGACTTTACCCGGCGGCGGAACTACAGATTATGCCATTGACATCTTCCATGCGGCCCGCAAGGAAAATGCCTACACCAGCTTTTTATCGGAAGATACCCGCTTGCCCATGATGCACATGGAGGATGCCATTCGCGCCACCTTAAGCTTGATGGAAGCTCCTTCGGAATCGGTTAAGGTTCGCACGAGTTACAACGTGTCGGGGATTGATTTCACGCCCGCCGAACTTGCGGAAAACATGCGACGCCATTACCCCGACTTAGCGATGTCGTATGCACCGGATTTTCGCCAAGCCATAGCGGCTAGCTGGCCCCAGCGCATGGACGATGCGGAAGCCAGAGCCGATTGGGGCTGGTCTCCTCGCTTTGATCTGTCGTCCATGGTGGATGACATGGTAGCGCACATCTAGAGGATCTTTTAGTGCTGTCTTTGCCAATTCCAGTTTACGGAATTGGGGACAGCTCGGCGTTGCACCAGGATGTTCTTCACCTTGAGTGCTTCGTCAAAAATGAAGGTCCGCAAGTAGCTAAAACGGCGAATGGCACCATCTTCTAGAAAGCTTTCATAGTCTAAAACCAGAACGATGGCATCCCCTTGCTTGGGTTGATAAAATGGGATGACCGAAATAGGGTCAATGCCAAAAAATGGATCTGAATTATCAAAATAAGAGGCTACCTCCCGTTTGGATAGCCATTCGTTGTTGCCACAGGAAGAGGTAAAATTCAAGCTATCCGCCAGGTACATTTTGGCCATTTGGGTGTCGCCGCGGTATAGAGCTTGAACCTCTACCACGGCCCGAACGGCCGACTCCATGCTCCCAACGTGGTTGGGGGAGAAGTAGTGAAAATGCCGCGGGTCGGCATTTGGGGTGAAAACGAGGGAAGAATTTTTTGGCCAACACATCGTCCATTCCGTGATGGCATTGATTTTACCGTCTGGCCCTAGGGCAATCAACATTGTGGAATACCGGTCGTCTATCGTCCCTTTGGAATGGTAGCGCCAGCGTCCAAAGCAAAAGAAGACCTCCGTTTCAAATTCGATGTTTCGGATCGGCCGAACGTTAAAGGCCTCATACTCCACTTGGTCGTACTGCTGGTGCCATGCAGAAAAATGCGCCTTGAATTCTTCCGGTTTTAGGACATAGATGGGCTGATTGTCCAGGCTTAGTTTAAGCGAGTCGCCAAGGGGTAATTCATGGTCCAACACCTTGCCCTCGGCCAATCCTGCCACAAAGCGTAGCGCCTTCCAAGAAAGCGCAGAATCTCCCTCCGCATAGGGTCCCGGGTAGGCTACATTAAAGGCAGGGTCCACCCACGTAAAGGTGGGTTCATCTATCTTTTCTCCCTGCTCCTGTGAAGGAGTGCAGGCGATCAAGCTAAAGAGTACAAGGATGGCAAAAAGAGCGACACGAGACATGTCTCTCAAAGTTCGCGAAAAAAGTAGATTTATAAAGGAGGTACCTGCGGATTATTCGGGCATTAATTCCCTAAATGTGAGATTAATGCGTGGCTCATGGCAGCCAAGGCGCTTGGGGAGTGCATGTTTAAAGGCCTTCTGACAAGGGGGTAACATATGCAACAAAGCGCCCGATTCCAGAACAATTCGGTGGGTTTCTTCCGGGTGATGGAGGGATTTGAATAAAAACTCTCGGGAAGCACCAAGGCTTATGCTGGCAACG
>DLWR01000101.1 GCA_003444795.1 Cryomorphaceae bacterium | reverse complement strand
CCGTCAAGGAAATGCAAGTGATGCATTGCCATTGGTGAACCAAGTACGTGCCCGCGCTGGCGTTGCTGCTCTTTCTTCTGTGGACGCTGATGCGATCCTCTTGGAGCGTGGCTTCGAATTGGCTTGGGAGGCTGTTCGTCGTATGGACTTGATCCGCTATGGCAAGTTCAACGATGCGTGGACCAACAAGGACGCATCTCCTGCGTATACCAAGTTGTTCCCCATCCCTGCTTCTGCATTGGGTGCTAACCCCAATTTGGAGCAAAATCCTGGATACTAAGCCTGCGTTTCGGCTTAATTTTGGGAGGAAACCTTCGGGTTTCCTCCCTTTTTTTTATCGACTACCCTTATTAATGCATAGAACGATGCATACCCGTTTATCCATCCTGTTAAGTGCGGCCATGCTGGTTGCTTGCCAACCCGAATTCCCGCCCATCGGGGACCAGCTCTTCTCGCTGATGCCCAATGCGGCCACGGGCTTGGAATTCACCAACCAGCTCCAGTACGATAAGGACTTCAATGTCTTTAACTACCGGAATTACTACAACGGAGGAGGCATTGCCGTCGGCGATGTGAACAACGATGGCTGGGTGGATATCTACTATACGGCAAACCAGGGACCCAATAAACTCTTTCTCAATCGAGGCGGTTGGAAATTTGAAGAAGCTAGCAATGCGGGTGTTGAAGGAAAGCAGGCCTGGAGCACCGGCGTCACCATGGCGGATGTCAATGCCGATGGTTGGCTGGATATTTACGTGTGCAATGCCGGTGACATCGCGGGTTCGGACCGAAGCAATGAGCTCTTTATTAACCGAGGCGATGGCACCTTCAAAGAAGAGGCCGAGGCCTATGGGGTCGCCGACAAGGGCCTCAGTACGCATGCGGTCTTTTTTGACTACGATGGGGATCAAGATTTAGACTTGTATGTACTCAATAATTCCTTCAGAGCGATTGGGAGTTTCAATTTGGAGCGTGACTTGCGCACAGAACGCGATCCAGAAGGGGGCGATAAGCTGTATCGAAACGACGGCGGGCGTTTTCATGATGTGAGTGCAGAGGCGGGTATTCTCGGATCAGAAATTGGTTTTGGATTGGGCGCTACCGTGGGCGATATCAATGGAGATGGTTGGCTAGACCTCTACATTTCCAATGACTTTTTTGAGAAGGACTACGTGTACATCAATCAGCAAAACGGCACATTCCTAGAGTCTGGGGAAGCCTTGATGGCACATACAAGTTTTGCTTCCATGGGGGCGGATATGGCGGATATAAACAACGACGCGCACCCCGACATCTTTGTGACAGATATGCTTCCCGAGCCTGACAAACGTTTGAAGCAAACGACCACATTTGAGAACTGGGCGACCTACAGTCAGAAGGTGAAATGGGGATATCACCATCAATTCAACCGAAACATGTTGCACCTCAACAACGGGGATGGCAGTTTTAGTGAAATTGGGGAGATGGCCGGAACGCATGCAACCGATTGGTCCTGGGGCGCGCTCATTATGGATTTGGACAACGACGGGTACCGCGATATCTATGTTTCCAACGGTATTGAACGTGATTTAACGGACCAAGATTTCATCAACTACATCTCCAACGAGCAAACCATGCGTTCCATTGTCACCAAGGATGGGGTGAATTTCAAGGAGCTCATTGATGCGATGCCCTCCACCCGAATTCCCAACTATGCCTTCCGAAATATCATGGGAGAGGGCGGCACCTTTGCAAAAACGACTTTGCTTTGGGGTTTGGAGATTCCAAGCCACTCCAATGGGGCGGTCTACGCGGATCTAGACAATGACGGCGATCTGGACTTACTCGTCAACAATTTGAACATGGAAGCTTTTGCGTTCCGAAACAATGCAGAAACCCTTCGCTCGCACAATGGGTGGTTGCAGCTGACCTTGAAAGGAGAGGGCGGGAATACTTTGGCCGTTGGAGCACAAGTTTTTGGCTACAGCCAGGATGGTATTCACTACGCGGAGCAGGTCCCCATGAAGGGCTTCCAATCTTCGGTGGATCCACGCATTCACTTGGGTTTAGGAACGGATGCCTTGGACTCCTTGGTCATTCGATGGCCCAATGGTCGCCGAAGCTATGTGGCGGGTCCCTTGCGCAATCAAAGCCTTACCCTACAGCAGTCGGAAGCCACGGCGGATTGGATTTCTAAGACGTCCGCCCCAGCACGCATGCAGCCCGCAACGGCGCCTGCCTTTGTGCATCAGGAAAACCCCTTCTCACATTTTGACCGCGAGCGTTTAATTCCTCAGATGCTCAGCGCGGAAGGTCCTAAGATGGCTTGGGCAGATCTCAATGGAGATGGCCATGAAGATGTCTTTATTTGCGGAGCCCGGGATCAGGCCAGTGTTTTGTTTTATGGAACCTCCCAAGGAGGCTTTAGAATCGGACAAACGTTTGAAGAGGACAAAGCCGCAGAGGATCGCTGTGCGCTCTTTTTTGATGCGGACGGTGATGGGGATTTGGACCTATATGTGGGCACCGGTTCTGCAGAGGTAGGAGCGGAGTCCGATCTTTTATTGGACAAACTCTACCTGAAACAAGGTTCGCTTTATATCCAATCCTCACTGCCCAAACTTTGGATTTCCACCAGCACAGTGGTGGCACTTGATGCAGACGGAGATGGCGACCAAGACCTCTTTGTCGGCGCGCGTGTTCAACCCGGTTCCTACGGCAAGCTCCCCACTTCCTACTACCTCAAAAACCAAGGCAATGGCCAATTCACCATGGACCATGCGTTCAACGAAATGGGCATGGTTACGGCCGCCCAGGTGCTGGACTTGGGAAAGCCCACCCTTGTGGTGGCGGGCGAGTTCATGGCCATTCAATGTTGGCAGTATAGGTCAAATGGTTGGGAGCGCAATGAGATGCGCGAACCAAGCTGGTTGGAAGGCGGAGACGACCACGGCCTCACTGGCTGGTGGTCGAGCTTGACCAAGGTGGATGTGGATGGAGATGGGGATTTGGACCTTATTGCGGGCAATATGGGCTTGAACTGTCAGTTAAAAGCCGATTTGCATCATCCCATAACGTTGGTGGTGAACGACTTTGACAACAACGGAGCGACCGATCCGATTCTCTGCCAGTACAAGGGCGATAGCCTTTACCCTCAAGTCCTACGCCACGATCTCATATCCCAAGTGCCCAAATTCAAAAAGAAGTTCCTGGAATACAAAGACTACGCGGGCGTTCCCGTTCAGCGC
Organism: Cryomorphaceae bacterium; assembly: GCA_003444795.1. Classification (GTDB taxonomy): domain Bacteria; phylum Bacteroidota; class Bacteroidia; order Flavobacteriales; family Schleiferiaceae; genus TMED14. Next base: position 2,585 of record DLWR01000101.1, on the reverse strand, counting down.
ATGCTGAGCCCTGAAGAATGGAAAGGCAGTCAACGCTTGGAAATCAACACCATGGAGTCCATGTGGCTGGAGAACGACAACGGCGTGCTCCTACCGCACTACCTCCCACGTGCGGCCCAAATGTCCCCAGTCTACGCCGCGGCTATGTTGGACGTTGACGGCGATGGTATTTTGGACATGGTGCTCGGCGGGAACTTGTATGAAGTTCAGCCACAGTGGGGGCGCTACGATGCCAATTTTGGAACCGTTCTGAAGGGCCAAAACGATCCCCTGGATAGGTTTAGTGGGGCCATTCCGCTCCCCGAACTTGGGTGGAATTGGAAGGGGCAAGTGCGCGATTTGCACGTCCAAAATGGCCGAAAAATTTTCGTGGCTTTCAATAACGCCGCAGTTCAGGCTTTTCAAGTTGCTGAAAAACAGTAGTTCATGTTTGGACGTCGACGCCTTATCCTCCAGAGTATTCTCCTGCTATTTGTGCTAGGAGGCTTGGTGATTTGGTTGACCTATGAGGCGCCCGGCTTCACGGACATGAGCCCCGAAGAAACGGGCGTTGACTTTCGGAATGACCTGCAAGAAGATGAAACCCAGAACATCGTCGACTACCTCTACTTCTACAACGGCGCTGGGGTCGCTGCGGGTGATCTGAATGGCGATGGCTTGGTAGATTTGGTTTTCACCAGCAACCAAGGGCCCAATAAACTCTACTTCAATCAAGGAAACTGGCGCTTCGAAGATGCCACGGAAACTTCAGGCTTTCACAAAACAGGGGATTGGTCCACCGGAGTAACCCTAGCAGACGTCAACAACGACGGGGCCGTGGACATTTATGTAAGCCAAGTGCAAGGGATTTTAGGCTGGGAAGGCCACAACGCCCTATTTATCAATGACGGCCAGGGGAATTTTACAGAAGAGGCAGCCCAGCGCGGATTGTCCATTCAAGGCCTCTGTCAGCAGGCGGCTTTCTTGGACGCAGATCAAGACGGCGATTTGGACGTGTATATTTTAAAGCATTCGGTTCATCCCAGTGGGTCCTTTGCGCAAGCGCGTTCCCGAACGGATTCCTCCGCGCTGGCTGGAGACCAGTTCTTACTCAACGACGGGACGGGTCACTTTACCGATGCCACCCATACGTCGGGCATCTACCAGAGTGAGATGGGCTACGGCCTCGGGGTGGTGGCGCAGGATATTAATCTAGACGGACTGCCAGACCTCTACATCACCAACGATTTTTACGAGAACGACTACCTCTACCTCAACCTAGGCGGTGGACGATTTACGAATGTGTTACCCGAACGAGCAGCACATACCTCCAAATTCAGCATGGGGGTGGATGCGGCGGATATGGATGGCAATGGTTTGCCCGACGTCTTTACGCTGGACATGCGTCCGGAGGACGAAGCAACGTTTAAGCGCTCCCTTGGGGCGGATCCCTACCAAATTTCGCGGTACAAGGAGAGTTACGGATTTCAGGACCAGTATCCCCGAAATCACCTACACCTTGCCACTACCAAAGACGGGATGTATCGCGAGGTAGCCCAATCGTTGGGCGTGGACGCTACCGATTGGTCTTGGTCCGTGTTACTGGCGGATTTTGACCAGGATGCGGTCAAGGACCTGTTTATCACCAATGGGATTAAGCGTCGGCCAAACGATCTGGATTATTTGAACTATATCACGGGGGTTCCGGAGGAGTCGCCGGAGTCGGACATCTACGCTAAAATGCCGCCGGGTGCGACCGCCAACCGGGCTTTCCGGCAAACTCCAGAAAATCTTGGACGCATAGGGATGATGGAAGACCGAGGCGCCGCATGGGGCCTGGATCGTGTCGGCTATTCAAATGGGGCGGCCTATGCAGATTTGGACAACGATGGGGATTTGGACTTAATCGTCAACAACTTGGACGATGTGGCCAGCCTGTACCGCAACGATATTCCTTCGGAGTTTGAAAAGGAAAACGGGCACCATCCAGCTTGGGTGGGCATAGATGTGCGCACGCAACAAGGCGCTCCGGCCTTAGGGGCTCGAATCGAGTATGAGACCCTACCCACCGGAACAGGGTCCGAGCAAGTCTGGGCCACCCGCGGTTGGTGCTCTGCGAGCGATACGCGTGTGCGGATTCCCTACACACGGTCATGCACGGTGTATTGGCCCGACGGCACCCGTCAAGAGGTGGCACTGCAGGAAGATAGTTACACCGTTGTAGTCCCAGATGCCAACCGACCCACGTACACAGCGTTAAGTCCCGCAATGGCCCAGCTGCACGAAGTAGAGGGCCTTCAGGCGCACCGGGAAGATGCGTATTCGGATTTCATTGATCAACCGCTTACCCTATTTGCGGGATCGGATTGGGGCCCTGCGGTAGCTGCCACCGAAGTTAAGGGGGGCTATGCCCTTTTTGTAGGCGGAGGTTTTGGGCAAAGCAGCCAGGTCTACGGCTATGAGCCGGGTCGTGGCTCATGGGAACTCTGGTATACGGTGTCGGATAGTGCGGCCGAGACGGTGGCAGCGGAGTGGGCGGATCTCGATGCCGATGGCGATTATGACGTCGGGGTGGTTACCGGGGGCAATCGCTTTGGGGGCCAATG
>DLWR01000165.1:587-10829 GCA_003444795.1 Cryomorphaceae bacterium | reverse complement strand
TAGCCCCGAAATGCGCGTCGGTCCCACATTTAAAGAGGTAAAGCCATAGTTCGCCAAGGTGGTTCCAGGCAGGTTACCCCATTTACCAAAGGTGAATTCAAGCATGTGATCAAACGCCGTCCAGAAAAAGGCCGCGTCCACGTAGCCTTGAAGTTCACCCACTCGAAACGCCTGCAAAATTCCTAGTTCCGCTGTCCATCCGGACTCAGCCTGCACACCCGGATTGGGGAAAACTTGGAGCGCACCAGCCGCGGAAGCACTGAATCGTTCGGCAATGGACGGGAAGCGGTAGCCCTGCGCCCATGAGGCACGCAAATGACTGCCTTCCGCCAACGTATAGTGCCCTCCAATGCGAAGCACCGGCTTAGAATCCGCCATCCCATCCACGGTAAAGGCCTCCCAGCGCAGGCCCAAACTCAGATCCCATCGATCGGAAGATTTATCCACCTGAGTGAACAGCGCTTGGTTCAAGGAGCGATGCGCCCCGCTAAAGAGCGGGCTGTTCATAGCGCTTTGCAAGGCCAAGGCTCCCGCAGAAAGGTTCCATCCCCCTCCTACGAAGTACTGCCAGAGGTATTCGGCATGCAAGGAGGTCCCTTCATTGCTGTAATCGTTGCTGTCAAGGCCCGAGGCATTGGCGTAGCCCATTCCTCGAAGGCGAAGCGTATGCACTTGCTTCCCCACACGGTATTTCACATGGCCCGTGAGGGCCGCCAGTTGGGACTGGGTTTGGGTCGCCGATGAATCCAAGGGGGTATATCCATAGCGGAAATCCTCCCAAATCAGCGCCGAGCTTCGGTCCGACGTCCACCATTGCCCTTGCAGGCCAGCCTCAAAGCGCGTGTTAGGCTTGTAGCGGTACTTCATGTGCATTCGGCCAGATTGGTCACCCACTGCATACTGGTAGCCTTGATCACCAAAAACTTGCCCATGCAGAACCAATCCATGCTGATTTTTTGCGCCATAACTGTCCGAAAACGCATACCGAATAGCCCCCCGTCCACGCGGTTGATCCCACCAGCCCAGCGATCGCATTTTGGGCTTGTCGTAGGCCTCAACCATGGTGCTAATGCGCACCCGCTGTTCAGTGCTCGGCTCCCAAGTTCTCAGATGAATAACGCCATTCAACGCTGAACTGCCGTACAAACTGGACGAGGCACCTTTGAGCACCTCCACCTGCTGGACCGCTTCCATAGGCATGGCATTCCACAATACTCCACCCGCATCCGGGCTGAGTGCAGGCAGGTCATCGACCAAAATCAAGACTCGCGAACCCGCACCTAAACTCCAGCCACTGCCAGAACGAATGTTCGCCTGGCCATCTTGGAGGGTGACCCCTGGGGACATTTGAATGACTTGTTCCACACGAGCATTGGCTTTCTCCTCCAAAACACGGAGGGGCAAAACACTTACACTAACCGTTGTATTTTCAAGGCGCTGTTCCGTGCGGCTTGCGGTGACCACCATGGTCTCCAAAAAAACCGTGGAATCTGGGCCTTCTGAGAGGCCAGGCGATAAACTCGCGAGCAGAAAAAGTGACGTAAAACCTATCATTGCTTCGGCATTTAAATAGAAAAGTATGAAAACCATTTTGGTCACAGGCGCATCCTCCGGATTTGGCAAGGCAACAGCCCTTCTTTTTGCCCAAAATGGCTGGAAGGTCATCGCCTGGGCGCGTCGCCTTTCTAACATGGAATCCTGGCGGTCCGAACTCAAAGAAGAGGAGCAGAAAAATGTGCACCTAGCAGAGGTGGATGTGCGGGATTTAGCCCAAGTTGAAGCGGCCTTTTCAGCGCTTCCGAAGGCCTTTTGCCATGTAGATGTTCTCCTGAATAACGCAGGGCTTGCGGCGGGAAAAGACCCCGTCCATCAAGGAAACTTGGACGATTGGGAGCGAATGATTGACACCAATTTGAAAGGGCTTTTGTACGTCACTCGAACGGTATCTCCCGGCATGGTTACTCGCGGCACAGGGCACATCATCAACATTGGCAGCATTGCGGGCAAGGAGCCTTATCCCGATGGCAACGTGTACAATGCGACCAAATTTGGGGTAGACGGGTTGACCACGGGAATGCGGATGGATTTGGCCAAATACGGCATCAAAGTCAGCCAAATTTGCCCCGGCATGGTGGACACGGAATTTTCGCAGGTTCGATTCCACGGGGACACGGATAAAGCGAAGGCCGTTTATCACCAGATGACGCCCATGGTAGCAGGCGATATTGCGGACCTTATTTGGTACATGATTCAAGCCCCAAAACATGTGAATCTGGCCGACGTACTCATTCTTCCTACTGAGCAGGCTTCTGCTACCATTGTGACGCGCAAGGGCTAGCCCACCCTCCCCAGGGCCTGCGACCGCTCAACGAGCTTATCTGGGGGCCCTTTGGTCGCCATTTGGTTGTTAGCCGTTTGTACCGCAGCGGAGACGACTGCGTGTACGCACGGGGTGCAAATTGCCCCCATGAACCAGGAACACTATGCTCTGACTTTGCAGTTAGCCCATGGGGTGGGTCCCAAACGCGCCCGAGCCATCATGGAGACCTATCCCGATGGGGAGGAGCTCTTTAAGGACCGCCCAGAACATGCGCCACCAAATTGGCCCAGTCCAACCGAATGGAAAGCCTTGCAGCAAAATGCATCCAAGCTCTTGGAGCGACACGATGCTAGCAGTATTCGAAGTTTAAGTGTTTTTCACCCCGAGTATCCCGAGGCGCTGCGTCAAATTCCCGATGCCCCGGTGATCCTATTTATCAAAGGAACTTACCTCCCTTTAGATGCACGAAGCTTGGCCATTGTAGGGACTCGGGATCCTACCCCAATGGGCATGGAGAATACACGACAATTAGTGGAGGGACTGTCTTCCTACCAATGCACCATTGTAAGTGGCCTTGCTCGAGGCATTGATGCACAAGCACACCATAGTGCTTTACACATGGGGCTTCCTACCTGGGCCGTCCTTGCACACGGCTTACACACTGTTCATCCGAGAGAAAATCAAGCGTTAGCCGAACGCATCCTCGGGGATGGGGGCGCATGGTTTAGTGAATGGCCCTTGGGCACTCCTCCAACCCCTGGGGCTTATCCGCGCAGGAACCGCATTATTGCTGGACTTACCGAAGGCACCGTGGTCATTGAAGCTGCGATAAAATCTGGCGCAGGAATCACCGCACATCTCGCCCATCAATACGATCGAGGGGTCTACGCACTTCCAGGGCGAATCCAAGACGTGCGCAGTCAGGGCTGTTTGGACCTCCTTCAGCGTGAAATTGCCCGTTTGATTCTGCACCCACAGCATATCGCCGAGGATCTTGGGTGGGCGCAATCCCAAAAAGTAGACCCGACCCATAATTGGCCAGACGCACATCAACGCATCTGGAATGCCTTGGAGGCAGGGCCCATGCGCTTGACCGCCCTAACGGAAGAAACACATATAGGAACAGAAAAATGCCTACATGCTCTCGCTGAAATGATGTGGGTTGGAGATATAAGAGCCACGCACGGGTGGTATGCCCGTGATGGTCCAATGGCTTAATCCTCGTCTTCTTCAGAAACGCCCTCAGTATCTGGCGTTGCATCGTCATCGCTTACCTCTTCTTGGTCGTCATCTTCTTCTAAGAAAGCAGCCGCTTTGCGCTCCAATTCTACCGAGATTTTGAACAGATATTTGGTGGTTTCCGTCTCCAAAGGGATGGTTCGGACGGTCTTTCCCTCACTGTTTTTATACACAATCATGTCATCTGGATCAAATCCCTCTGGGTATTTGTCCGTGAGAATCTGCAGTTGCTCTGCAGTAATGTTTTTATAATCAACGATTAAACGCTGCTTTTCCATGGTCACTTTACCATTTGAGTACCCAAGCGAAAATAAGCGGAGCGACGATAGTTGCGTCAGATTCCACAATAAATTTTGGCGTATCCGCATCCAGCTTGCCCCAAGTAATCTTTTCGTTGGGTACCGCGCCAGAATACGAACCATAGGAAGTGGTCGAATCCGAGATCTGGCAGAAGTAGCCCCAGAAGGGAATATCCTCCATTTCCATGTCTTGGTACAACATAGGAACCACACAGATCGGGAAGTCACCGGCAATGCCCCCTCCAATTTGGAAGAACCCTACGCTAGGCGCCTCTGGATTTTGCGGATTCCGGCAGTTCTTCACATACCAATCGGCCAGATAGCCCATGTATTCAATTCCCGACTTCATGGTGCTGGCCTGCAACTCATTCTTGATGCAGTAACTCGCGAAGATGTCGCCCATGGTGCTATCCTCCCAGCCTGGAACGATGATAGGTAGATTGCGCTCTGCAGCTGCCAACATCCATGAATTAGCAGGATCTACTGCTTCATCGTATTCAGCCGCGAACTCTGGTAAGCGAATCATTTGGTACATGAACTCGTGGGGGAAGTAGCGCTCACCTTTTCCCTCCGCGCGCTTCCAGCAGCCGTGAATGTGGTGCTGCAGCTTGCGGAAAGCCTCTTCTTCCGGAATACAGGTATCCGTGACGCGGTTCAATCCCGCATCCAATAATTCTCGCTCATCTTGAGGTGTCAAGTCCCGGTAGTTGGGCACGCGTTTGTAATGGCTGTGCGCTACAAGATTCATGAGGTCCTCTTCCAGGTTGGCCCCAGTACAGGAGATGATATCAATTTTCCCTTGGCGAATCATTTCGGCGAGGGAGCGTCCTAGTTCAGCCGTCGACATAGCCCCTGCTAAGGTGACCATCATCTTACCACCGTCCGTTAAATGTGTCTCATACCCTTTGGCTGCATCCATCAAGGCTGCTGCGTTGAAGTGCTTGTAGTGGGCGTCGATAAATTGCGAGATAGGTCCGCGCATAAGCTTTAAAGGTGAAAGGGTTGAAGGGTTTAAGAGCTGATGGGTTGAGGGGGTTAAGTTAATACCCCAGGATTTTAAGCATGCTTTTGTAGGATTGCTCTTTGGCAAAAAGTCGTGTATTCCAGTCACCTGATTCATCACGAGAAATCACCACGTGCTTTGGCGCAGGAATCAAGCAATGCTGCAAGCCACCATACCCTGAGATACTCTCTTGGTAAGCCCCAGTGTTGAAGAATCCAATGTACTGGGTGGGATTGTCCTCCTTAAGTTTTGGCAAGAAGATGGCGTTGGAATGTTGTTCAGAATTGTAATAATCATCTGAATCACAGGTCAGTCCACCCAAAAGCACGCGTTCATACTGGCTCTCCCAGTTATTAATGGCCAACATGATAAAGCGCTTGTTAATTGCCCACGCATCGGGTAGGGTGGTCATGAAGCTAGAGTCAATCATATACCACTTCTCCCGATCGTTTTGCTTCTTCTCTCCCATAATGGAATAGAAGGTGGCGCCGCTTTCGCCCACAGTGAAGCTTCCAAACTCCGTGAATATGTGTGGTTCAGGGATTCCGGCTTGGTCGCATTGACGTTTAATCTGGGCGATGATCTCCTCGGCGAGGTATTCGTAGTCGTACTGGAAGGTCAAGCTGTTCTTGATGGGGAAGCCACCGCCAATGTTCAATGAGTCCAGGGTGGGACAAACCTTCTTTAATTGGATATAGACATTAACACACTTGAGCAACTCATTCCAGTAATAGGCCGTGTCATTGATGCCTGTGTTGATGAAAAAGTGAAGCATTTTAAGCTCAACATTCTCCTGGTCCATCAAGTAATTCTTGTACATCGGCAAGACGTCCTTGTAGGATATACCCAAACGCGATGTGTAGAATTCAAACTTGGGTTCCTCTTCAGCAGCAATTCGGATACCAATACGAACAGGGCCTTTGCCTTTTTCCACCTGTTCCATAAGCATAGGAAGCTCTTCCTTGTTGTCCATGACGGGAATCACATTAGTCCATCCTACATTGATTAGGCGGGCAATATTTTCCAAATACTGTGCACGCTTGTAACCGTTACAAACAACAAACTGGTTCTTGTTGATCTTTCCTTCTTCTTCGAGGGCCTCAATCAAATTGATGTCAAACGCTGAAGAGGTCTCCAGGTGAATATTGTTCTTAAGGGCCTCCTCCATGACAAACTGGAAGTGGGAGCTCTTGGTACAATAACAAAAATGGTAATCGCCTTGGTAGTCGACTTTGGCCATCGCCACGTTGAACATGCGTTTGGCCCGCTGGATGTTTTGCGAAATTTTGGGCAAATATGTAACCTTCAACGGAGTCCCATACTGCTTAATCAACTCCATCAGCGGAATGTCATGCCAATGCAGTTGGTCATCTTCCACATAGAACTCTTCTTGTGGAAAGTCAAACGTTTGTTCAATTAGATCTACGTACTTGTTTTTCATCGGATTGCATTTAACAAGGGCTGCAAATGTAATCCGACTGACATGGATAGGAGCACTATATCCCATCCGACTAACTTGGATTTCTCCTTGATTCGGGGTTATACATTTGAACCCAAATTCATATGTAGCTGTATTTCAATTATTTAGTGAAAATTTCCTCGAATTCTACATTTTTCCAACCTGTCCAGAATGTCAAAAAATTGCCTATCCGACTCAATTGGATGATGAAGAAAACAACTCTTTTCGGTTAGAAACCCTGTACAACGACCCTCCAACCCAAGACTGCCAACCAATAATTAACCCCAAAGCGACGCCACAATGCCCCAAATCTTTGCCGTGGTCCGGCGCTCCATGCAAGTAATTGTAGTTAAGTATGCCTAATTTCACCAATCAAAAAAATAATTCTACCTATCTCATGTTTCAAGAAATCCGCCAAAGCATTCCCTCCTCCATCGTTGTCTTCCTCGTTGCTCTCCCTCTCTGTTTGGGCATTGCCCTGGGCTCTGGAGCGCCCCTTATTTCGGGAATTATCGCCGGGGTAGTAGGTGGTGTCGTCGTAGGCAGCATCAGTGGTTCGCATTTGAGCGTATCTGGACCTGCTGCAGGATTGATCGCCATTGTGATTGTAGCCATCACGGATTTGGGCGGATTTGACACCTTCTTATTGGCAGTTTTCTTGGCAGGCCTATTCCAAGTGGCCTTTGGATTCTTGCGACTCGGCATCATTGGACACTATATCCCTAACACCGTGATCAAAGGCATGATGGCCGCCATTGGCCTCATCCTAATTCTGAAGCAAATCCCCCACCTTGTAGGCTACGACGTAGACTTCATGGGAGATGAGGGCTTTGCGCAAAGCGAGGACGGCAATACGTTTGGGGGCCTCGAACACGCTATGAGTGCGCTCACTATTGGTCCTTCCGTCGTGGGAATTGTTAGCCTACTCATTCTCATCTCGACGCAAACGCTGGGTTACGCTCGGTTCAGCATCTCAAAATTCCTTCCGGCGCCTTTGCTTGTGGTTATCGCAGGTACAGCTTTGGCCTATGGGCTCGGCCAAATGAATCCCGAATGGGCCATCATCGCCGAGCACAGCGTACAACTTCCCAACTGGAAAGCGGGCTTGACTTCTCCAAATTTTGCAGCATTCGGCAACATAGATGTATGGGTAGCTGCATTAACTATCGCGGTGATTGCAAGTGTGGAAACCCTCTTGTGCATCGAGGCCGCAGATAAAATGGACCCACTCAAGCGGGTGACCCCAACAAACCGCGAGCTTATTGCCCAAGGAGTAGGCAACAGCGTTTCTGGTCTTATTGGAGGATTGCCGATTACCTCCGTCATTGTTCGGACGTCAGCGAACGCTCAAATGGGCGCCAAACACAAGTCCAGCGCCATTATGCATGGTCTCATTTTAGCGGTCGCAGTCATAGCCATCACCCCATTGCTTAACCGAATTCCATTGGCTGTATTAGCGGCTATCCTTATCATGATTGGGTATAAATTGGTTAGTCCCAGCGTAATTCGCAGCATAGTCGCCAAAGGCTATGCGCAATGGGTGCCTTTTGTGGTTACTGTGATTGCCATTCTTCTAACAGATTTGCTGAAAGGCATTGTGCTCGGCTTGGTGGTAAGCTTAATTTTCATTGCCATCACCGACTTTAAAAGCAACATTTCCTACAGCGAAAACAATGGAGTATTCACCTTTTCTTTCCGCCGAATGGTGACCTACCTAAGTAAAGGACTTTTGAAGGAACGTCTAGAACGCATTCCTGCCGGCTCTACCCTCCATCTGGATTACCGCGAATGCGAATTTATGGACGCTGACATCGAAGAGGTTATCGAAGATTTCCAAAAGCATTCAGGGTACAAAAACATCATTGTCAAGGAAATCCGCTAAAATTCAGGGAGTTCGGATCTTCTTTCGGGATAAAGGGAGTACTTTTGCGCGGCCAAATAGAAGGCCTCTTTTGACCCCATCCTCATGACCCCCATTCGGAACATTGCGATTATCGCACACGTTGACCACGGCAAGACCACCCTGGTAGACAAGATCTTACACTACTGCCAACTCTTCCGTAACAACCAGGAAACGGGGGAACTCATCCTGGACAACAACGATTTGGAACGCGAGCGAGGAATTACCATCCTCGCCAAAAATGTGAGCGTCCGCTACAAGGATGTTAAGATTAACATTATAGACACTCCAGGCCACGCTGACTTTGGTGGAGAGGTGGAGCGCGTATTGAATATGGCCGACGGCGTCTTACTCCTCGTGGACGCTTTTGAGGGCCCCATGCCCCAGACCCGATTCGTACTTCAGAAAGCCTTGCAAATGGGCCTCAAGCCTATCGTCGTGGTCAATAAAGTGGACAAGCCTAACTGCGACCCCGAAGCCGCTCACGAATCCGTATTTGACCTCATGTTCTCCTTGGACGCCACCGAAGAGCAATTGGACTTCCCGTGCGTCTATGGTTCCGCTAAGCAGAATTGGATGAGTTACGACTGGAAGCAGCCCACAGATACCATTGAGCCATTGATGGATATGGTGCTCAAGCACGTCCCCGCGGCCGTTTCCTTGGAAGGCACGCCTCAGCTGCTCATCACGTCTTTGGACTACTCTTCGTACACCGGCCGAATGGCCATCGGTCGCCTACACCGCGGCACGTTGAAAGAAAATCAGCCTGTTTGCGTGGTCAAACGCGACGGAACGGTGACCAAGTCCCGCATCAAAGAACTATACATCTTTGAAGGTCTCGGCCGCACACGAGTAGAATCTGTTCAGGCGGGTGAAATCTGTGCCTTCAACGGTATCGAAGGCTTTGAAATTGGCGATACGATAGCAGATTACGAAAATCCTGAGGCACTTCCCCCCATTGCCATTGACGAGCCCACGATGAGCATGGTGTTCACGATCAACGACTCCCCGTTCTTCGGTAAAGAGGGCAAGTTTGTGACCTCCCGCCACTTGAAAGACCGCTTGGAGAAGGAGCTCGAGAAAAACCTGGCGCTCCGCGTCGAGGCTACGGACTCGGCTGATACCTTCCGCGTATTTGGCCGTGGCGTATTGCACCTTTCGGTTTTGATTGAAACCATGCGTCGCGAAGGCTATGAATTGCAAATTGGCAATCCCCAGGTCATCATCAAGGAAATCGATGGCGTGAAATGCGAGCCCATGGAAGAACTCGTCATTGACTTGCCCGAATCTATGAGCGGCACCGCTGTAGATATGGCCACCCTCCGCAAAGGCGATATGCTCAATATGACGCCCAAAGGCGATCGCATGATTTTGACTTTCCATATCCCATCACGCGGCTTGATTGGTCTGCGCAACGCTTTGTTGACCTCTACGGCAGGTGAAGCCATCATGAACCACCGATTCTTGGAATTCCAGCCGCTAAAAGGCGACTTGCCTAAACGCACCAATGGTTCGTTGGTATCTATGGAGCAAGGAACCTCTATTGCTTACTCTATTGACCGACTGCAAGACCGCGGCCGTTTCTTTATTGAACCCGGTGAGGAAATCTATGCCGGCCAAATCACTGGAGAACACACCCGTGGCTCGGACTTGGAAGTCAATTTGACCAAAGGCAAGAAGCTCACCAACGTACGCGCTTCCGGTTCGGACGAAAAGATGCGCATTGCCCCTGCGATCAAATTGCGCTTGGAAGAGGCCTTGGAATACATCCAGAGCGATGAGCTCGTGGAAGTCACCCCCAAGAGCTTGCGCCTGCGCAAGATGAAGACGCGCAAGGCCTAAGGCGGAGCGAGTATAGGAGTTTAAGGGTAAAAGGGTAAAAGGGTTTAAGCATCTAAGCGGGTGGGCTTCGCGCTGCACCCGGAGATTAAAGATGCTCGCGCTTCGCTGGGCGCTGCTCTAACGATTAGGGGCAAGCGAAACCTATACACCCTTTAACCTTTCAACCCTTTTACCCTTCAA
>DLWR01000165.1:0-306 GCA_003444795.1 Cryomorphaceae bacterium | reverse complement strand
CCCTTTTACCCTTCAACCCTTACACCTAAACTTTGCGTAATTTCCCTACGTGAACCACTTAATCAACACCCCCTCTATCCTGATCGCCCTGGCGGCCATCGTGATTGTTTCGTATTTGTTCAATCTCCTGGCCAAAAAGACGCGAATTCCCAGCGTTCTAATGCTCCTAGGAATGGGTATTCTCTTCAATTTAGGTGGCCATTACGCGGCATTGCCGCAGCCAGATGTGCGCCCTGCACTGGAGATTTTGGGGTCCGTTGGGTTGATCATGATTGTTTTGGAAGCGGCCTTAGATCTGGAATTGCG
>DLWR01000035.1 GCA_003444795.1 Cryomorphaceae bacterium | reverse complement strand
ACCACGATGCGGGGTCCTGGAAAATTGCCCACGACACCTTATCCTATGCCGTCCCCAATGAAGTGGCCGACAGCGTGATGGCCGTTATAAACGCTTGGAACGAATCTAAGTAAGCAGGATCGCACGGTTTTAAGGGTATTCGGCACCATTTTTGAACCTTTGCGAACAAAGCACTCTACCATGCGCCAAACCTTGATTGCCCCACTCCTTCTGTTTCTAGGATTCGGAATCGCTACGAGTTGTACCCATGAGCCTTTGAACCCCATTGGCCCCAATCCCAATGATACCACAGGAAACAATGGGCGCGTGTGCGACCCTGACACGGTGTACTTCCAACAGGACGTGCTGCCGTTGATTGTTTCCAGCTGCTCCATGAGCGGATGCCACAATGCTGCATCTGCGCAGGATGGCGTGGTGCTCACGGACTACGAAAAAATCATGCAGACCGGGGATGTCAAAGCGGGACAGCCCAACAACAGCAAATTGTATGAGGCATTAGTTGAAACCAACCCCAACAAAATCATGCCTCCTCCCCCGGCTTCCCTCACCGCGGCCCAAATTCAGTTGATTAAAACGTGGATACAGCAGGGGGCTAAGAACAACTCTTGTGAATCAGGCTGTGACACCACGGCTTTCACCTTCAGCGGTACGATTCAGCCCATGTTGCAAAATTTCTGTGTCGGCTGTCATGCGGGCGCAAGCGCTTCGGCCTATGTTCAATTGGATTCCCATGCGGGTGTCCTTGCCGCTTTGAACAATAACCGACTTCTGGGGGCTGTTAAGCACCAAACGGGCTATGCCGCAATGCCCCCAAGTGGAAATGCCCTGAGCAACTGCCAAATCCGCCAATTGGAGCTTTGGGTTGCCGCGGGTGCTCCAAACAACTAGGGCTTCTCCTATATTCGTGCCCATGACAAACGCACTGGGCCTCTTTCTGCTACGCGCAGGAACCTCTTTTTTGATGATCCCACATGGTTGGGCCAAATACGAACGCCTCACGCAAGCCCTAGAGGCCGATGAGCCCGTCAAATTCATGAACTTCATGGGCCTAGGAACCACTGTTTCCTTGAGTCTGACCATCTTTGGCGAACTCATCGCCCCAGCATTCATCTTGGCAGGCTTCAAAACACGCTGGTTCGCCGCCCCTGCTGCGTTTACCATGCTGGTTGCTGCGTTCATAGCTCATGGTGCAGATCCCCTTGCCGAAAAAGAGCATGCCTTACTCTACGCGATTGCTTTTTTGGGGGTCTTGCTCCTAGGTCCGGGCCGCTGGAGCGTGGACACTTGGTGGGCGGAAAGAAAAGTCTAAGACCCTCGGGCCATGAGATCATTCCACATTAACGCATCACTTTCTCCAATGCTTTCCCTTTCGCCAGCTCGTCTACTACTTTATCGAGGTAGCGCACTTTTTGTGTGAGTGGATTTTCAATGTCCTCCACCCGGTAGCCACAAATCACACCTGTAATCAGCGAAGCGTTTGGGTGCAGCGTGGCCGCCGTAAAAAAGTGTTCAAAGGTTGATTTGGCGGCAAGTTGCACATCGATATCCGCATCATCCAAGCCTGTGAGCCATGAAATAACGGTGCGAAGCTCGGTTTCCGTTCGGCCCTTTTTGACCACTTTAGTCACGTAATGCGGGTACACCGATGCAAAGGACATCTGCGCTATCCGTGCATCGTGGTGAGCGGTGGAAGACTCCATCGTCAGTGCAGCAATGCGCGGAGTGTTTTTTCTCCGTTTTGCGTTTGGATACAGAAGTAATACACACCCGGTTTCAAGCCCTGCTGTTTGATTTCCCCGGCATGCCATTCGGCTATTTTTTGACCCAAGGCATCATACAACGTGACAGATTGGTAGAAGTCAGATCCTTTTAGGTGTAGCGTTCCTGAATGCCCCGGATTTGGCGAAACGTACCAGTGATCCATGCCACGCTCATCCAGCCCAATGCCCGTCACACTCACACAACGCGAGGTATCCATGCAGCCCTGAGCAGAGGTAAAGGCACACGCAAACTGCCCATTGCTGGTGGGGGAAAAGCTGAAGCCACTTCCAACGACCGAGCCCGAAGTACAATCAAACCATTGATAGGAACTTCCCGTCGTATCATTCATGCTGAGCGTATAACCTACTTGTGTCAATGCCGTATCCGCCTGCAACAAGGTTAAATACAGGTTGGAAATATTCAGACAGCCCGCCGCGGTATTGGTGGTGTCCGAATACATTCCCGAAGCTGTGTAGAGGGTCCCTGCAGAATCCACATAAACGCCACAGGCCTGGACGGTGTCATGGGTGACCACATCACCCGGCTTACTCGTGAAATTGGACAGGGTACCCGTCATGTCAAAGTTGTAGTAGGTGCCGTTCGTGTTTCCGGTCAAATCAACGGCGGTAGACACTCCCACATTATTTCCCCCAGGTACTCCTTCATTAAATCCGTAGTGCAATTTTAATCCGGGGGAGGTGTTTGGAATGGAACAGCCAGACGCCAAAGCGGTGACTTCTGATTGCGTCAATGCTCGGGCCCACAGACCAAACTCATCCATTTGTATCGCCGAATAAAACGGCGTGGGCGACCAGTCTAATTTGCCCAAATGCAAGGATGTGAACGCATTCGTAATGGTTCCGGTTGCAGTAACCGACTGGACGAATAGGCCATTGTGGTAGAGCTTCAACGTGGATTGATCATAGGTGAGCACGTAGTGATTCCATTGGTTGACGTTCAAAGCCGCCGCATTGATATCGTAGTTGACCCCCGAGCTATTTCTGAATCGGGCCTCCACATTGGTCCCTGACAATTGCAGGATATAAAAGTCTGCATTGCTATTATTCCGAAATCCCGCAAAACCGTCGAAGTTGGGATAGCCCCCCGTGGTATTCGTCGGGAACACCCAAAAAGCTATGGACATGGATTTATTGACAATGTGCTGGGAGCCCGATAAGACCTCTGCGTAGTCATTTGTGCCGTCAAAACTGAGTGCTGCCTGGGCGTCGGCTTTCCAGGGCATCGCCAACAACAGCAGCAGGCCCCAAAAGGAAAACAAGAACTTCTTCATTGCAAGGGATTTACACTAAATGTATGCATAGTATTGACTCGTTGAGTCGCCTACTTTTTCTTGGACCGAATCAAATACTGTATCGTAAAGAAATCGCGTAAAACCCCTATGGTTAGCGCATTTAAAATGTGGCCCTTGCTTCCTCTCTTAAAGGGAGAATGGTACCACTTATCTACATAAAAAACCTCCTGAGTTCATGAGTGCCATGGCGGAAGTCTGTGTGAAAAAACGCAGATGCGTCCTATCCATAATTCCGTCCTCCACGTACTCAAACCGGCCTCTTATAGCCAAATTCCACAGCACTTTCCAGCGTCGCAGATTGGGAATGCTCGCAATCAAACAGCCATTTGAAGAAAGTTTAGCATGCAAACGTTCCACAAATAGCCATGGATCTGCTAGGTGTTCCAGGAAATCCAAGCATAAAATCACATCATAGTCTCCATCCTGCAGGTCATTGATGGCCTCGGTTGCATCACCCCAAAACCATTGATCCACGAGTGGATGCGCTTCATCTAGTTTCACCCATTCCATGCCATGCACTTCCTTCGCCAGCCCCAACGACTTTATATGTACCAAGGTAGCTCCTGTCCCACAGCCTATCTCAAGAACTTTATTCGCTCCCTTTGGGATGAGTGGTAAAATATCGGATCGTGACTGGTCAAAATACTGGAGTTTCTTAGACTGGTAATCGTTGGCATTCATAGCGTCCCTAAGGTACTTCCAAGGAAGGATTTTTTGCGATTGTGCACAACAAAGAACCCCAATTGACTCTGTCCAAAGAAGATGTCTTCCGAATCTCTCTTGGTGAATTAGGCACGTATCCCATAGTGTGGACGAGGTGTGTGACT
>DLWR01000235.1 GCA_003444795.1 Cryomorphaceae bacterium | reverse complement strand
GTACCAACGAAGAGCGCGCCATGCTCACCCAAGTCGGTGAGGCTTTTTTCCACCAAAGCACGGAGGAAAAAATGCGGTCGCATTTACTCAATGCAAAAGGTCAGCGTGGCTATACCCCGTTCGGCGTAGAACATGCCAAAGGAGAAACCATGCCTGATTTGAAGGAATTTTACCAGTGGGGCCCCATGAATGCTGCCGAGCGTGGCCTCATGCCGAATGTCTTAGTTCCTCATGTAGAAGGATTGGACGCCACGGTGAAATCAGCCTATGAGAAACTTGAAAACGTAGGCCGCAACTTGCTGCGCGCCATTGCATTGCATCTCGAGTTGCCAGAGAGTTATTTTGACGCCTTCCTCAGCCAAGGGCATTCCATCTTCCGGGCAATTCACTACCCGGGCCAGGAAAAAGCCGTCGAAGGGATTCGCGCTGCGGCCCACGAAGACATCAACTTAATTACTCTGCTCATGGGCGCCTCCGCGGAGGGCTTGGAGCTACTTTCCAAAGAAGGGGAATGGCTGCCCATTCACGTTACCGCGGAGGTTTTGGTCATCAACGTTGGCGATATGCTTCAGCGCTTGACCAACAATAAACTTCGTAGCACCACGCACCGCGTAGTGAACCCACCTGCGGAGAAATGCCACCTCCCTCGCTTCTCTATGCCCTTCTTTGTGCACCCAGCGGAAGATATGCCCTTGAATTGCTTGGATTTCTGCGTTACGGCGGAAAACCCCAAAGCGTTTGACGACATAACGGCTGGTGCCTACCTGCACGAGCGCCTGGTAGAAATTGGGCTTGCTTAATTCATGCGGATTGACATTGTAACTGTTTTACCCGAACTCATTCGAAGCCCTTTCGAAGCGAGTATCCTCAAACGCGCCCAACAAAAAGGAATTGCCGAAGTGCATCTGCACGATCTCAAAGCCTTTGGAATGGGGAAGCACCACCAAGTGGATGACTACTCTTTTGGCGGAAATGCCGGCATGGTCTTGCGTCCAGAGCCCCTATTCGCATGCATCGAATCGCTGCAGACTGAGCGGAACTATGATGCCATCATTTTTACGACACCGGACGGCAAACGCTTTGATCAAAAAGAAGCCAACCAACTCTCCCTATTGAGCAACATTCTCATACTCTGCGGTCACTACAAGGGCATCGACCAACGCGTTCGTGACCACTTTGTGACCCATGAGATTAGTATTGGGGACTATGTCCTAAGCGGTGGGGAATTAGCTGCGGCAGTCATCGCAGATGCCCTGATACGCTTAATTCCTGGGGTTCTGAACGATGAAACCTCTGCCCTCACGGATTCTTTCCAAGACAACTTGCTAGCCCCACCGGTTTATACAAGACCTGCTGAATTCCGAGGAATGACTGTACCTGAGGTTTTGACCTCCGGTCATACCAAAAGAATTGAAGACTGGAATCATGCCCAGGCATTGGCCCGCACACGAGAGCGCCGACCAGATCTTCTGGGTGATTAATCGGCGTGAACCGGCTGAACAAAAGCTATTTCAACGTATCTTTGCGGCCTCTTTGGAGGAAGTATGTGCAGCGCACAACGCCAATGAAGAGTTTTGCGACGCCAACCTCTGGCCAAAGCGGTGAATGTTGACGATCGATGAACGCATTAAATGCAACAACTATGGACCTGATTAAATACGTCCAAGAAAAGTATGTAGAAACCAAGGAATTCCCCGTTTTCCAAGCGGGTGATACCATCACGGTATACTACAAGATTCGTGAAGGTGAAAAGACGCGTACGCAGTTCTTCCGCGGCGACGTTCTCCAGCGCAGTGGCTCTGGTTTGACGGAAACCTTCACCATCCGTAAAATGTCTGGCAACATTGGCGTGGAGCGTATTTTCCCTGTCAACATGCCTAACCTGGAGAAAATCGAGGTGAACAAGCGTGGTAAAGTACGTCGTGCACGCATATTCTATCAGCGTGAGCGCACCGGTAAATCTGCACGCATCAAGGAGCGTCGCGGATAAGCCGAAAGGCATCCAGAAAAACAAAAGGCCCCGATTGGGGCCTTTTTTTATTCGATAAACGGCATGAAATCTCCCCTCAACCAGCGGAGGACCGAATCATTTAGTCAAGACCTGGAAGACCGTTCGACGGTTTTTTGCCCTACCCTCCACGTCGCGATTGTCCGCGATGGGCTGACTGTCGCCATATCCCTTGGCTCGCATTTGGGCCGCAGGAACTCCCTGACTGAGCAAATAGGTTTGTACGGCCTCTGCTCGGCGTTGTGAAAGCGCTTGGTTGTCGCTTTGACGTCCCACATTATCGGTATGCCCCTGCAGCTCGATTGTCATGCTCGGATGTGCCTTTAAATAGGTGATGAAGGGCGCTAGGGAAGCCTTATCCAAGGCGGACATTTGGGCACTGTTGGTGGAAAATTGTATCGAGTTGAGCGAGAAACTCTCTCCTACCTCCAAGCGCTTTGCTTCAAGCAAGGGCACGTGGGCTTCGTCGTCACGGGGATCCACCTCCAAACGAACTGCCGTGTAGCCCACCTCCGGGTTCTCGACACTAAAGACAAAATCCGCCACGTTTGGAGTGGCAAGGACCGCCGTGTAGGTTCCGCTGGCCGCATCTACCCGAACCCGCGTCACCTCTCGCGTTTGCAAATTCTCTACACGCAAACTCACCCCATCCGGCAGCACATCCGCTCCTTCTACTTTCCCGGTCAAAAACGTCACCGCATCCGCCGTGGCACTGGCTGGGAGCGGAAACCCGTAGAAATCATAACCGGAACCTGCAGGCAAATCCCCCACCTTCTCATTACTCGAGAAATAGGCCATGGGCGATTTAGCCGCAACGGCAAATCCTACTTCAGCCCGCTCGGTGTTAATGGGGAAGCCCAAATTTCTAGGCGCAGTTAATCCATTTAAATTCATGATAAACACATCAAAATCCCCCATACCTGGATGCCCATTGGAGGAAAAGAAAAGGGTGTGTCCATCCGCATGGAGAAAGGGGCTTTTTTCGTCCTCTGGGGTATTGATGAGTGGCCCTAGGTTCTTTGCTTCAGACCATGTGCCATCTGGCTGGCGCAGCACCTCGTACAAATCCAAGCCTCCAAAGCCTCCTTTCCGGTTTGACGTGAAGATCAAGCGATCTCCATTCGCCGACAAGGTGGGTTGACTCTCCCATGAATCTGGCAGGTTGACGGTAGGCAAGTCTTTGAAATCCAGCCAAACATCATACGTGTTTTGGACCAAAAAGATGTCGCAATTCCTGTACCCACTGCCCAGTAGTTTACAGGATGTCAGCGCCATCCAACGATTGTCCGCAGTCAGACTGGGGCCTCCTTCATTGAATCCTTGGTTGAAAGGAGCGGGCAGCGCCTCAATTTCCACGACCCCGGCATCCGTCTGACGCCCAACACAAAACTCTTCCTTCAGCCTGCGAATGGGCGCCGGCCCGCTCTTTCGATCCAGAATTTCTTGTCGACGGGTGAAGAACCACTGATGTTCATCGGGACTTAGCACCCCCAGAAATTCATCTGCAGGGGCATCCAAGCCACGAATACGGTAGGGAGAAAAATTTATCGGATGTTGTTGGAGCGAGTCCACCACGGCCCACGTTTGGAGTTGGCGCTTCGCTTCAGCGACAAAGGGCGAACCCGTGGGTGCGCCGGCTAAGAACTCCTTCAACAATCGCTCCGCATCGGCTTGACGTCCCTGCCCCGCCCAGAGAGCGCCCAGCTTATAACGTAAATCAGGATGGTAGTCAGGGCAAACTTGGTAGACTTGGTTAAACAGCGAAGCCGCCGCCTCCGGGCGTCCAGATAAGAGGTTCCACTCTGCCGATAAGTAGTGAAAGTGGATGCGCTGCTCGGGTGATTTGCGTTCAATTGCGTTCAGGTATACGCGACTCATGTTGACATCCGCGCGGTCCAGCGCTTGTTCCGCTTTTAAAACTTCTGCGGAGGGAGCTGGAGCGGCATCACATGCACCCAGTTCCACTTGCGCGAACAAGGAGCCTCCACCTAGAAGTACAACAACTGATAAGGAGAACCTCATCCCCCCCATTGACCTTCAGATTCTGCCACAGCCACGGCCACAGAGGCGTCGCCTGTTACGTTGATGACCGTTCGGCACATGTCTAAGATTCGGTCCACCGGGAAAATAATGGCAATCCATGCGGGATTAAGCCCTACAGCATCTAGCACCATAATGAGCATGATG
>DLWR01000069.1 GCA_003444795.1 Cryomorphaceae bacterium | reverse complement strand
CGAAAAATCCGTCAAGGAAGTGGCTTTTGACATTGGCTATACCAACCCTAGCCATTTTATTGCGGCATTTAAGAAAAAGTTTGGGACGACCCCGAGGAAGTACAAAGTAGCGGAATGAGCGCTTTGAGGACTATCTTCCCGCCATGAAGAAGTTCGTCCTATCTATTTCGGCCATAGCCCTTGCTATTACTGCCTATGGGCAGAGCGTTACTCCAGACCTTTTGGAGGATATGAAATTCCGAAACATCGGTCCTGCCGGTATGTCTGGCCGCGTGACATCGATTGATGCCAACCCTTTAAATGACAATCACCTCTATGTCGGCACGGCATCAGGCGGGGTGTGGATGAGCGAAAATGCGGGTCAGAGCTGGACGTCCATTTGGGATGACCAACCCACGGCAGGCATTGGCGCCGTAAAGGTGGATCCCACCAACCCGGATGTTATTTGGGTGGGAAGTGGCGAAGGAAATCCCAGAAATTCGCAATCTAGCGGAGGCGGCCTCTTCAAATCCATGGATGGCGGCAAATCCTTTCAGCTCGTTGGATTAAAGGAGACGAAGCACATCCACCGCATCGTCATTGATCCCCGAAACCCCAACACCGTTTACGTAGCAGCTATCGGTGTTGCCTATGGCGACACGCCGGACCGCGGCGTGTACAAGACCACTGACGGTGGCAAGACCTGGAAGAAAATTCTCTACAACAACGAACGCACTGGGGCAGCTGACCTCGTCATGGATCCCGTCAACCCCAACAAATTGATTTGTGCCATGTGGGAGTACCGCCGCTGGCCCTGGATTTTCAAATCCGGCGGCGAAGGAAGCGGTATGTATGTCACTTTGGATGGCGGCGAAACTTGGACCAAGCGCACCAGCGAAGACGGCTTGCCGGAAGGCGAATTGGGCCGCATGGGTATTGCCATTGCGCCTAGCAACCCCAAGAAAGTCTACGCCTTGATTGAAAACAAAGCTAAAAACGGTTTATATGGCTCTAACGATGGCGGATTCAAGTGGTTCAAAATCAGCGAAGACGAGAACATTGGGAACCGACCTTTCTACTATTCGGACCTCTTTGTGGATCCCTTCAACGACCAAACCCTCTACTCGCTTTGGACGCTTGTTTCAAAGAGCACCGACGGCGGTAAATCCTGGTCTATTGCAACCCCTTACAACAAAGTCCACCCGGACCACCACGCCATTTGGCTAAACCCCCGTCGCCCTGGCCACATCATTGAAGGCAATGACGGAGGTTTGAACATCTCCTGGGACGGCGGCGAAAGCTGGCGCTTTGTGGAGAACCTTCCTGTGGCGCAGTTCTACCACATTCGCGTCGACAACCAACTGCCATACAACGTTTACGGAGGCATGCAGGACAACGGCTCCTGGCGCGGCCCAGCCTATTCTTGGATTGGAACGGGCATTGGCAACAACGAATGGCAGGAGCTCTACTTTGGCGATGGCTTTGACGTACTGCCCCACCCCACCAATCCCCGCATTTCTTACGCCATGGCGCAAGAAGGCTCACTAGCGCGGGTGGACATGCTTACGGGTATGACCGAATCCATCAAGCCCGTCCACCCCGACGGCGAATGGTTGCGCTGGCATTGGAATGCGGCGATTGCTGGCGACCCCAGCAACGCGGACGGTCTATATTACGGCTCTCAATACGTGCACTACAGCCCCGACCAGGGACGCACGTGGACCATCATTTCCCCAGACCTAACGACCAATAACCCGGACAAGCAAAAGTCCTTGGAATCGGGCGGTCTCACCTTTGACGTGACGGGCGCAGAGAACCACACCTGTATTTTAACCATAGCCCCCTCCCCCAAGAATCCTGAGACCTTGTGGGTAGGTACAGACGATGGCAACATTCAAGTCAGCAAGGACGGTGGCGCCACCTGGACCAACTGCAGCCCCAAGATCAAGGGCCTTCCTGAAGGCGCTTGGGTCCCTCACATCCACGCTTCTGCCTACGATGCAGGCGAGGCCTTTGTGGTGGTCAACAACTACCGCCAAAACGACTGGAACGCCTACCTCTTCCACACCAAGGACTATGGCAAGACTTGGACCAACCTTGTCGCCAAAGCTGGCTTGACGGGTCACACCCTGAGCGTCATTCAGGACAACGAAGTGCCTAGCATCCTCTATTTGGGCACGGAAACGGGCTTACAAGTCAGTACGGATTATGGCCGTAATTGGCAGCCTTGGAAGGGACTTCCCACCATGCCTGTTCAGGATTTGGCCATCCAAGAGCGCGAACAAGACCTCGTTTTGGGCACCTTTGGCCGCTCTGCATGGGTCCTAGACGACCTGCGTCCCTTGCGGGCCATCGTGAAGGGCGCTGCACAGGGCCGAACCCTCACCGCCTTTGACGCTCCTTTGGCCATACATGCGGAAACGCGCGTTTCTGACGGCATTCGCTTCCAAGGTTGGGCCGATTTCAAAGGCGAAAACCGAGGCGGCGGTGCGCGCTTTGTCTTGAATCTGGATGCACCAGAGGATGGCAAGGAGCCCCTGCTCATTGACATCTACAATGCACAAGGAGAAGTCATCCGCCACTTCGAGCGCAAGCTTGACAAGGAGGAACGCAAGGGGCTCTACCGCTTTACGTGGGATATGGCTGAAAAAGGTAGCCAACGTCCCCGCTGGGGCAAGCGCAACGAAGACCGCGAGAAGTCTGATCCACGAGGTGCAAGCGTGGCACCAGGCAGCTACCTCGCCGTATTTAGCCTCAACGGGGAAAAAGACAGTGCCCATGTAGAAGTTGTCGACGACCCCCGCATCCAAATGGGCGAAGCAGAGTGGGCCGCACAAATCGATTTCCAGCGGAGCCTCTACGGCATCAACCAAGAA
Source organism: Cryomorphaceae bacterium (assembly GCA_003444795.1). GTDB lineage: Bacteria > Bacteroidota > Bacteroidia > Flavobacteriales > Schleiferiaceae > TMED14. The sequence goes on along the minus strand of DLWR01000069.1, from coordinate 680 downwards.
ATGTCTGACCTCGTGTCCAACCTCTACGAGGCCAATGAAAGCTTGGGCGCCTTAGAGCGCATTTTAAAAGGCCGCAAAGAAAGCGACAGCGCATCCGTTCAGCCCCTGCTAGATGAAATCAAAGCGCTCAAAAAAGCTATCGAAGACCATCGCCTGCGCCTATTCGGTAAGGAAGATGTCAAAGGCTACTTTGAACAGCCCGAAACATGGGCCTCTGTCAATGGCCAATTTGGCGGCTATCTCTGGAGTCTACACGGGAAGCCCAGCAGCAACACTTTGAACATGCATACCACTTGGGAGAAGCGCACCCGAGAGGAAATGGCCCTGTTGCAGGACTTCCTGGACACGGACTACCGCGAGTTTAGTGCGCGCATAGCGGCCACGCCATTGCCCTTGCTCCCGAGCTGGAATCCTTAATGCCTCCAAAGAGCCTCGGGGCAAAGTTTCAGCCCCAACTCCCCAACCCATTGCCTCCCATTCGGCGGTTTCGTGCCCACGAGATCGCTGAATGGGCGGGCGATGCGGAACACATCGTTTTTGACTTTGGCAAAGTACTCATCGACATTGAGCCCCGCCGGAGTGCAGAGGCCTTCACGGCTTTGGGTGCGCGTCCCAGCTTCACCGTGGGCGAGTTGGGCTACCAAAAGCACAATGCCTACCAGGCGATTGAAACGGATGAA
>DLWR01000176.1 GCA_003444795.1 Cryomorphaceae bacterium | reverse complement strand
CGGACCACGGCGCATTTCATCCAAAAAGGCGATACCGGTGATCCAGTTGCCTTTAGTGAGTTCGTAGCGGTTCTGATCGTCGTTTTGGCGGCCAGCAAAATTCCACATGAAGTAACGGAACCACATTTGGCCCACTTGGTAGTCCATGAAGAACTTGAAGTGATCGCTCAACTTCAACTTGTTCGAGGGCTTGACGCCCATCAGCTTTTGGTAGTTTTCGATATGGTCGGCTTGATCACTCCACATGCGTGGGAAGAATCCCACATCGCTCTTTGCGTAGTTTGGCTTGGACGCTTTACCGTCACTGGTCACTTCGTATTTGCCCGTCTCCTCGCTGTATTGGTAGGCGGGGCTACCGTCCACATAAGGTTGAGTAGCATCCAACTGGCTGTTGAAGCTTTGGCCATATAGCACGGGCCAATCGCCGTACTGGTCGCGTTTATAGTAGGAGAGCAAGGACATGGCATCCTCGGGATTGTTCTCGTCAATGGGCGTGTTGGCGTTGGAGCGAATGGCTAGAACCACAAAGCTCGAATAGCCAATTAGCAAGAAAACAACTGCCTGAATCCCTTGGGCAACGAGAGGCTTATCCTTCTTTTTGGCCCATTGAATTCCAAAGTATACGCCCCCCGCAATCAATAGGATAGCCAGGATTGAGCCGGTATTCTTTGGCATGCCAATGCTATTGACCGTAGCAATTTCCAACCAGCCAAAAAGTGATAAAATGAAGGGGATGATGATGGCAAAGACCAAGCCCAAAACTCCAATTGAGGCCGCATTGGCGACCACCCATGACTTCCAAGTCACCTGGGGGTACTTCTTGTAGAAGTAAATCATCACAACGGATGGAATCGTCAAGAAGACCAGAATGTGAACGCCTACAGACAAGCCCGTCAAGTAGGCAATCAGAAGCAACCAACGGTTGGCATAGGGATCTGAATCCACCGCTTGCTCCCACTTCAACACTGCCCAGAAAGCAATCGCCGTAAAGCAGCTAGACATGGCATAGACTTCACCTTCTACCGCTGAAAACCAAAAGGAATCACTGAACGTAAACGCCAATGCGCCTACCGCGCCGGCTCCCAAGAGAACAATTTCTTGGCCCTTGCTGAGGGTCTCTGTACTGAACAACTTGCGCCCAAAAGCCACAATGGTCCAAAACAAGAAGGGAATCGTGAATGCACTAGAAAGGCCAGACACCAGATTCACATAGAACGCTTGGCGCTCTACGTTGCCAAAAGCCAGCTGTGAGAGCACATTGGCGAATAACTGAAACACGGGGGCACCTGGAGGGTGACCTACTTGAAGCTTGACAGAGGTGGCGATGTATTCCCCACAGTCCCAGAAACTTACCGTTGGCTCCAGCGTTGAAGCATAGGTGAAGAGGGCAATTCCAAACGTGAGCCAACCCGTGAGGTTGTTCCACTGCTTAAAGGAAAGATTCATAGCGTGCGCTTTTTAAGAAGAACGAAGATACCCAATCTAGGGCGCTTTGCGCCCACTATTTAGTGCCCCGAAAGGGGAAGGGGAGAAAGAATAGAAGGGTGAAAGAGTAGAAGGGTGAAAGAGTAGAAGGGTGAAAGAGTGAACGATTCTGGCGCGCGGCGAAGGTCCAACCACACATTTCGGCAAAAAAGAGCTTAAACGTTTAAGCACACTTAAACCCTTAAACCCTTATTCCCTTAAACTCTTTTACTAGAGTGCAAACCCAAAGTTCTTCACCCCCAATTTCTTCCCGATAAGGCGGTTGAGCTTGGCTTGGAGACTGGGGTGCTGGATGTCGGCAACGGCGTCATGCGCAAAGGCCACCATCAGCAAAGCGCGTGCTTCTTTTTCCTTGATGCCGCGGGCACGGAGGTAGAAAAGTGCGTCTTCGTTCAGCTGACCCACGGTACAGCCGTGGGAACACTTTACGTCATCTGCAAAGATTTCCAGCTGAGGTTTGGTATCAATGGCGGCTTTTTCGTTGAGCACTAGGTTGTCGTTCTGCTGGAACGCTAAGGTCTTTTGAGCGTCAACGTGGACGTGAATTTGGCCGTTGAAAACCCCATTGGATTCCCCGTCAAAGAGACCCTTGTAGTTTTCATGGCTGGTGCAATGCGGTGCCAAATGGTCCACCCGCGTGTGGTGGTCCATCAGTTGCTTGCCGTCAGCCAACGAGAGGCCAAACATCCGAGCTTCCGCTCCCGATTCGGCCAGCTTGAAGTCCAAGTTGTTGCGCAGAAACTTGCCATCCGTGCTAATCGTATGAACCGTGGCATGGCTGTCCTGCTTTTGGTGTACCACACTGTGCTGTGTCAACGCAGCACTTGCTTCATCGTGCTGCAATTTTACCCAGTGCATACGTGCTCCAGCCCCCATGAAGACCTCGTCAACAGCGTTGGTCCAACTTTGGGCCGTCGTCAGGGATTGATGGCGCTCAATAATTTCCGCTTGCGCATTTTCGCCCAAGATGATGAGGCTGCGCGTTTGGTTAAAAATGGGTTGATCCCCCGTGGTGAAGTACAACGCCTGAATGGGCTTGTCCAAGGTGACGCCGTTGGGAACGCGGACGTATAGACCATCCCAAGCCAAAGCGGTATTCAGCTGCACCAAGGCACCAAGGTCCTCCGTCAATTGGCCAAAGTGCGGCTCAATATGGTGGGCGTATTTCTTCCAAGCGCTACCGAGGGTGCACACGTCAAAACCACTGTGCGTAGTCTCCGACAACCACGACGAGTAGCGGCCATTGATAAAGACCACACGGTAGCAGTCAATGTCATTGACCAAGAAGCGCTTGATGTCCTTGAACTCTAGAGGTTCGGCATCGTCCTGCGCGTCAAAGGGCGAGTACAAGGCATAGTCTTCCTTGAGCACCTTTTTAAGGTTGGTGTACTTCCAATCCTCATGGCGAACGGTCGGAAAGCCTTCTGCTTCAAAGCGCTCTATAGCCTTTCGGCGACGGTCGGTCACCAAGGCATTGGAAACGGCGGCAAAATGACTCTCGTGCAGCCAGTACGACGCGGCTAAGCGGTCCTTCATGCCTGCTCCTTTTTGATCCAGTCGTACCCGCGTTCTTCCAACTCAAGTGCAAGCGACTTGTCGCCCGACTTTACAATCTTGCCATTGAGGAGCACGTGTACATAGTCGGGCACGATGTAGTCCAGCAGACGCTGGTAGTGGGTGATCACCATGAAGGCGTTCTCCGACGAGCGCAGGGCATTCACGCCGTTGGCGACGATACGGAGAGCATCGATGTCTAGGCCCGAATCGGTCTCGTCCAAAATGGCCAATTTGGGCTCCAGCATGGCCATTTGAAAGATTTCGTTGCGCTTCTTTTCACCGCCTGAAAAGCCTTCATTCAGCGATCGGCTCAAGAAGCCTTTGTCCATCTCTAGGAGGTCCATCTTTTCGCGCATCTTTTTCAGCATGGACGAAGCATCCAAGGGCTCCTCGCCGCGCGCCTTGCGCATTTCGTTCAAGGCCGTCTTGATGAAGTTGGACACACTTACACCTGGTATCTCCACCGGGTACTGAAAGCTCAAGAAGAGGCCCAAGTGGGCGCGCTCTTCAGGCGCCAATTCCAAAATGCTCTCCCCGTTGAAGAGGATGTCGCCTTTGGTGATTTCGTAATCTTCACGGCCGGCAATGACGTTGGACAAGGTGGACTTGCCCGAACCATTGGGTCCCATCATGGCGTGTACTTCTCCAGCGCCCATGGTCAAGTTGATGCCTTTCAAAATAGCCTGCCCGTCTACGCTAGCGTGCAAATTGACAATTTCAATCATGTGTTCTATGCCTTATCCGACCGAGCCCTCTAGGCTGATGGCCAATAGTTTTTGCGCCTCCACGGCAAATTCCATGGGGAGCTGGTTCAATACATCCTTGCAGTAGCCGTTAACAATCAAGGCGATGGCTTCTTCCATGCCCAAACCGCGTTGCTGGCAGTAAAAAATTTGGTCCTCTCCTATCTTGCTGGTGGTCGCTTCGTGCTCCATCCGGGCCGAAGGATGCTTCACCTCAATGTAGGGAAAGGTGTGTGCGCCACAGCGGTCGCCCATGAGCAGCGAGTCGCATTGGCTGAAATTGCGCGCATTGACGGCACGGGGACCCATGCGCACCAATCCGCGGTAGCTGTTGTGGCTATGGCCGGCGCTGATGCCCTTGCTGACGATGGTGGACTTGGTGTTCTTGCCCAAGTGAATCATCTTGGTGCCGGTATCTGCCTGCTGGTAGTTATTGGTAACCGCGACCGAATAGAACTCGCCCACGCTGTTGTCCCCCTTGAGGATGCAGCTGGGGTATTTCCAGGTGACGGCCGAACCCGTTTCTACCTGGGTCCAGCTGATTTTGGCGTTGCGTTCGCAGATGCCGCGCTTGGTCACAAAGTTGAAGACGCCTCCCTTGCCTTCGGCGTCGCCGGGGAACCAGTTTTGGACCGTTGAATACTTAATCTCCGCGTCATCCATAGCAATGAGTTCCACCACGGCGGCGTGCAGCTGATTCTCATCGCGTTGTGGGGCCGTACAGCCCTCCAAATAGCTCACATAGCTGCTCGCATCAGCCACCACCAAGGTGCGCTCAAACTGACCGGTACCCGATTCATTGATCCGGAAGTAGGTGCTGAGCTCCATGGGACAGCGAACGCCTTTAGGGATGTAGCAAAAGGAGCCATCCGTAAAGACCGCGCTGTTGAGAGCCGCGTAAAAGTTATCCGTCTTGGGAACTACGGTACCCAAGTATTTTTTCACCAGTTCCGGATGGTTCTGGATGGCCTCGCTCATGGAGCAAAAGATGATGCCTTTCTCAGCCAATGTCTTCTTGAAGGTGGTCGCTACAGATACGCTGTCCACGACCACGTCCATGGCCACACCAGACAAACGCTTCTGTTCATCAAGGCTGATCCCCAATTTTTCAAACGTCTTCAGAAGTTCGGGGTCTACCTCGTCCAGGCTGTTGACCTGCTTCTTTTTGGGTGCAGAATAATAGCTGATAGCCTGAAAATCTGGCTTGGTATACGTGACATTGGCCCACTCCGGCTCCGCCATACTCTGCCAAATTTTATAGGCGTCCAAACGCCACTCCGTCATCCATTCCGGCTCATTTTTCTTGGCCGAAATCAAGCGGATCACGTCCTCATTCAGACCTGGAGGAACCTTGTCCGACTCGACGTCCGTGTAAAAGCCGTATTTGTATTCCGAAGTCGTGACCTCGTTGAGAATTTGGTCTTGTTCGCTCACAGGGCAAAGCTTTCCCCGCAGCCGCAGGTGCGCGACGCATTAGGGTTGTTAAACGAAAATCCTTTGCCGTTCAGTCCACCGCTGTATTCCAAAGTGGTGCCTAAGAGGTACAACAAACTTTTCTTTTCGACGAGAATTTTAACGCCTTGATCCTCAAAAAGCTGGTCACCTTCTTCGGGGGCGTTCACAAATCCCATATCGTAGCTCAAGCCAGAGCAACCGCCAGACTTGACCCCTACGCGTATGTACGCGGATGCCACGTCTTTGCCCTCCTCTTGCATCAAGGAGGCCACTTTGCGGGCAGCTTCTAAGGAGACGTTGATCATTTGGACTCATTCTAAATTGAGCGGCAAAGATACAACCCGCCGAGGGCTTAATTGGTTCGGCTCTTACTTGCGATACCCCAAGATGGTGAGGCCATTAGATGCGATGCGGTAGTTCCCTCTTTCGACTATGTCTTGGACACCTTGGATATCAGGAACGCCCTCCATCGACTTTGTCTCTAAAAGGACGTGTGTCCCAGAAAAGGTGTTCAGCAAATCGCCCAAGCGTTGCAGGTCAAAGTACTGCGGGTTGGCGTTGCGGTTCACCATCACTAATAGGACTTCCTCGTCGTTGCTCCAGGAGTACGCGTAGACGTCGTTGTAAGGAGCCCATTGGCGAAGGTCACCCGTTCCAATCACAGGGTGGGCTTTGCGCAGGTCGGCTAGCTCTCTGGTGAAGGCCAAGGCCTCTACTTCGTCTGGGGTCAAGCCCTCCCCAGTGAACGCATTCTTCGCATCGCCTGGCCAGCCGCCAAACATGTCTTGGCGAATGGCGCCGTGATCGTTTTCGGCACGCATCAATACTTCGGTGCCGTAATAGAGACAGGGTATGCCGCGCATGGTGTAGAGCATGGCCATGCCCATTTTGTAGAGGTCCTTGTCCTCCTTCACTTTCGCAAAAAAGCGGCCCTCGTCGTGGTTGTCGAGGAAGACAATGAAGTTCTCGGGTTGGCGGTAGAGATAGTCTGCCGCTAAATTCATGTAGAAATGATTGAGGCCGCCATTCCAGGTGGTGGGCTTTTCCAAGGCTTCCTTCCAGGCCTGGTACATCATAAAGTCAGCGGCCCCATCTAACGTGGGGTGACGATCCAAGAAGTACTGCTGCGAATGCTCGTTGTGCACCCAACTCTCCGAAAAAATGAAGAAATCCGGATAAACCGCATGGATTGCGGTGGACCAGAGATTCAGGAAGTCTTGATCGGGATAGATCCACGTATCCACCCGGAAGGCGTCTACGCCAATGGACTCAATCCACCAGATGGCGTTTTGGACCAGGTACTGGGCACAGTGACGATCCCGCTGATTGACGTCCACCATGGAAGACACAAACCACCCGTCCGTGAACTGCGCTTTGTCGCTGGGGGCCGCGTAGGGGTCGTATAAGGTCGCATAGCGGTGGTTGGTGATGAGGGGCTCGCCTACCTCGCCATTCTTGTCCGTTTTTGGCTGACCAGGCCACGCATTGATCCAATTGGAATCGGGGGGATTTTGGTAAAAACGGTGCCCTGTTCCGATATGGTTGGGCACCATGTCCATGACCAGCTTCATGTCTTGAGCATGCAAAGCATCTGCGTAGTCTTTATAGGCGTTGAGGCCCCCAAAGCGCGGATCCACGCGGTAGTGGTCCGTGATGGCATAGCCGTGGTAGGAGGCGCGCGGCATATCGTTGACCAAAGCAGGCATGGTCCAAACGGCCGTGGCCCCCAAAGAAGCGATGTAGTCCACGTGGGCTGTCAAGCCCTCGAGGTCGCCTCCATGGCGCTCATAGCCCTGGTTGCGATCAAGGGTCTGTTCCTTCAGTCCCCGTACTTGGTCGTTGGCCGGGTTGCCGTTGGCAAATCGGTCGGGGGTGACTAAGTAGATGAGGTCGCGAGAATCCAAGCCCATGTGCGCCCTCCTGCTCGCATCGCGCGCTTCCAATACATAGGGGACGACCGTCGGTTTTTTGGACTTGGTGTCATAGACATTGAGTTGAAGGGTTTGCGCCGGCGCCTGCGGCTCAATGACCAGCGTTACATAGTGGTACTGGGGGTTTTGAGCGGGTTCATCTTTGAAGATTCGTACGCCCTGTGCATCTGCCAAGGTCACTTTTTGAATGTTCCCAAACCGGTGCTCCACCAACAATTCCACTGTGTTCCCCGGCATCCCAACCCACCAATTGGGCGGATCCACGACCACTTTTAATTCTTTTGTGCCATAGGCCTTTCCAGGCATGACCATGAAAGCGATTAAGAGCCCTAATAAAGCCCAATTTCCTTTTTTCATCATAGCTGTAAATGTAAGAAGGCCGGCGATGGCCGGCCTTCTCTATTTCCTTGCGAAAAAGGATTAGCGGCTAACCGCTACACGCTGGATAGACTTCTCGCCATCCACCATGACCTCCACGAGATAGGTACCGTTCTCCACCAAGCTGCCGTTAGCGGCATCCAAGTTCCAACGGATTTCGTTCTTGCCTGCAAATACGGCAGCGTCAAAGCTGTTTACGCGCTGACCCAAAACGTTGAATACGTTGATGGTAGCGTTCGCAGAAGCCTTCGCCGTGAAAGCGATAGCGACAGGACCGTTGGCAGGGTTGGGGTATACCGACATACCAGAAACGGCGGTCTCATCTACGCTGATAGAAGAGCTGCTTCCGTCACACTGGTAGCAAGCATCCCAGCAAAAACGCAATACGGTACCGTTGGCAGAAGGAACTACGATTTCGCGGTTGATGTTACCGCCACCGTCGTCCGCGCCACAGCCATCCGTCACAATAGTGCAGGCAGGATCCGTACCGTCATTGGTGCCCCAGTTACCGTTTACAAACTTGTAGTAGGTAGTGCCACCGATAGCAGTAGAAGGGAAGGTGACGGTGATAGACCATACACCATTGCCCTGGTCGGTCATCGCAGAA
>DLWR01000048.1:14966-16480 GCA_003444795.1 Cryomorphaceae bacterium | reverse complement strand
GGACGCCTTGCGCCGGTTTGTGGTAGAGGCCGGCTATCCTCCTGAAGCCATCGCCGTGGAGCGCGGTATAGAGGTCCTAGGTCTCCAAAAGCGCTTTGATGCCGCCATATTTCACCAAGGAAACCTCTGGATGCTGGTCGAATGCAAAGCCCCTTCCGTTCCCTTAAGCGAGGCGGTCGTCGACCAATGGATGCGCTACAACTTGAGCACCCAAGCCCCCTGGGGCGCCCTGACCAATGGAAAGCAGTGGCATATTTTTCATGCACACAGCCTAAAATCCACGGCCGTCCTACCGGCTTTTGGTACCTTTGTGCTTTAGTATCTGGAATGGAATTCGCCTTACACGCTTTGTCTCCGCTGGATGGCCGCTATGCGCGCACGACCCAGCCCCTGTCTCCTTACTTTTCGGAATTTGGCTTGATCTCTTACCGCGTTCGTGTGGAAGTGGAGTACTTCATTGCACTCGCCGAATTGCCCCTTCCTGCATTGGCGGGAATTACCGAAGCCCAAAAACAATCGCTCCGGGCCTTATACACCGAATTTAATGAGTCCGATGCCCTACACATCAAAGGGATTGAAAAGACGACCAACCACGACGTCAAAGCCGTGGAATACTTCCTCAAAGAAAAAATGGAAGCACTTGGCTTGCATCAGCAGTCGGAGTACACCCACTTTGGCCTGACCTCCCAAGATGTCAACAACACGGCTATTCCCCTGTCCATTAAAGAATTCCACGAAGACATCTTCCGCCCCGCTTTGGAGGACCTACTCATAACCCTGAAGGATCAAGCGCAGCAATGGAAGGATCTTCCCATGCTGGCTCGCACCCATGGTCAACCGGCCTCTCCAACGCGTTTGGGCAAGGAATGGGAGGTCTTCATCGTGCGCATCGAAGAGCAATTGAAGCATCTCAATACTGTTCCTTTTGCCGCCAAGTTTGGAGGTGCCACCGGTGCGTTTAACGCGCATTACGTCGCCTTTCCTGAAATCGATTGGCACGCCTTTGCGGCACATTTCTGTGGAGATATTCTTGGACTCAAGCGCTCTTATCCAACCACCCAAATTGAGCACTACGACCATTTGGCGGCCTATTTCGATGGTATGAAGCGCATTCACACCATTCTGTTGGACTTTGCCAAAGACGTTTGGCAGTACATCAGCATGGAGTACTTCAAGCAGCGCATCGTCACTGGCGAAGTGGGATCCTCCGCCATGCCGCACAAGGTCAACCCAATAGATTTTGAAAATGCGGAAGGGAATTTGGGCATCGCCAATGCCTTGCTGGAACACCTTTCGGCCAAATTGCCGATTTCCCGGTTGCAGCGCGACTTAACGGACAGCACCGTCTTACGCAATGTCGGGGTGCCCTTTGGACACAGCTTGCTCGCGATGCAAAACCTTCAAAAGGGCTTGGGCAAATTGATCGTGAACGAACAGGCTATGGACCGCGATTTAGAAGCCAACTGGGCCGTGGTAGCCGAGGGCATTCAAACCATTTTGCGCCGCGAAGGCTA
>DLWR01000048.1:0-14691 GCA_003444795.1 Cryomorphaceae bacterium | reverse complement strand
TTTGCGCCGCGAAGGCTATCCCAAGCCCTATGAAGCGCTAAAGGCACTCACTCGCACCAATGAGGGCATCACACACAGTACCATTGCCGCATTTATTGAAACGCTTGATATTTCTGAGTCGGTAAAAGATGAGATGCGCGTGCTGACGCCCCAAACCTACACCGGACGTTGATGAAAGCGGATACCCTGGTGATTGATGACGTGGTCATCCCGGCTGGCACCAGTAAAACCGTTGATATTCAAGTCGCTCGACTACTTTCTGGCACCTTAATTCACATGCCAGTGCATGTATTTCGGAGTGAAAATCCCGGGCCTACTCTATTGCTCAGTGGTGGTTTGCACGGCGATGAGGTAAACGGCATTGAAGTGGTTCGACGTATGATCTCCTTGGGGATTCTAAACCAAATCACCTGCGGAAGCGTCGTGGCCATTCCCATCATCAATGTCTACGGATTTTTGTTTTTCAGCCGTGAAGTACCCGACGGAAAGGACGTTAACCGGAGCTTTCCAGGATCGCCCAATGGATCGCTCGCTGCCCAAGTGGCGCACACGCTCGCGACCAAAATTCTGCCAGTCGTGGATATGGGCATTGACTTTCACACCGGGGGCGCAAGCCGAACAAATTACCCACAGATTCGCTACGACGATCAGGACCGACAGGCCATCGAAATGGCCAAGGCCTTTCAAGCACCCATCGCTTTGGGTTCTGGATTGATTTCCGGATCGTTGCGTGCCTGTGGACAGTCCCAAGGGGTGCCCATCATTGTATACGAAGGGGGTGAGTCCCTTCGCCTGGAAGAAAAGGCCGTGAAGGAAGCAATACGCGGAACAAAACGCTTGATGCACGCCATTGGGATGCTCGAAAAATCTCCCAAACCCCGCGGTTTGCGAGGTAGGGCTAAGGGCGATAGCAAACAGATTCGTCACATTGCCGGAAACACTTGGGTGCGCGCAGAAGCCTCTGGTCTCTTTTCCAGCGAACGAGAAAGTGGGCAATCCGTCCGAGAAGGCGAACTCATTGGGCGCATTCGAAACCCCTACGACAGCTATTCCGTGAAAGTGTACAGCCCCATGGATGGCTTTATCATTGGACACAACAACATCCCTTTGGTACACCGTGGTGATGCCCTTTTCCACATCGGACGTGAATCGGCTTGGCCAGCGCCTCAGGGGGAGTCCTGATCCTAGACCTGTAAGATATGCTCGGCGATCGCTAGACTTGCGGTAGCAGCCGGGGAAGGTGCGTTGATGACATGCGTAGCTGCATCGCCTTCTTCAATCACGAAATCATCCACAAGGCGACCCTGACCGTCCAAAGCTTGTGCGCGAATACCTGCACGACCAGGTTGGATGTCCTCCATGGTCAGTCCCGGCATCATCTTCTGAAGCGCTTTTAAGAATTTGGCTTTAGAGAACGCACGCTCATACTCCCCTAACCCGTAGCGCCAATGAGCCGCAAAAAGCTTCCAGGTGCCGCCAAAGGACAATGCAGACCAAGAATCAGCCGCTTCAAACGCCGTTTTATGATAGCCTTCGCGCGCAAAGCTAAATACGGCATTGGGCCCGCATTCTACCTCGCCGCCTACCATTCGGGTGAAATGTACCCCAAGGAAAGGGAATTGAGGGTCAGGAACGGGATAGATTAGATTCCGAACCTTGTGGGCAGCCTCATGGGTTAAATCGTAGTAATCGCCCCGGAAGGGAACAATTCGAATGCCGTTGTCCACTCCATCTTGGTGTGCCATGCGATCGCTTTGAAGGCCCGCGCAAACGACCACTTTAGGGGCTTGGTAGATAGCTTCTTTAGTTTCTACAAAGCGCGTACCCCCTTTTCGGTACATCTTGAGCACCCGATTCGCCGCACGGAATGAGCCTTGGCCGTCTGTAGCTACGCGGAGCATGGTTTCCGTCATTCCCACATAGTCCACGATGCCCGTTTGGGGCACCCAAAGCGATTGATAAGCCTCAATATGCGGTTCAATTTCTTTGGTTTGCTGTGGGTCTAAGTAGGTTAAACCCTCCAAACCATTTTGCTTTCCGCGCTCCACGAGGATAGCCAAACGATCCGCTTCCTGGGGATCGGTAGCCACGACGATTTTACCACAAACCTCATGGGCCACCCGGTATTCTGCGCAAAAATCCAACAGCTGGGCGTAGCCCGACAGACAAGTGGTTGCTTTTAATGAACCCGGCTTGTAGTATAGACCAGAATGGATAACCCCACTGTTTCTGCCCGTTTGATGGGCAGCCGGCCGGCCTTCTTTTTCTAAGACTAAAATCTTGGCAGTCGGATGCTGTTTTCTGAATTGAAAAGCCGTTGCAGCTCCAACGATGCCGCCACCCACTACAATGAGATCGAAAGAAGTCTGCATGGAACTATTGGAGCCTTATTTGTACTCAGGAGCCACGTGGGTAAACACACGGCTAATGTTAAAGCCCAAGAAAATGTCGCCTTTACTCCACTTACCGGGAGTTTGCATCATCCACTGCGGATCTGCCATGGACCGGGCATTTGTCAAGTGGAACTGGAAAACGTGCCCACCCGTTTCAATGTCGACACCCACACTCAGAGGCGTGGAATAGCCGTCGATGGGATTGAAACGCAGCATCGCCTCACTTGTAAGCGCCATGCGCTGAGTAAATTTATATCGGCCACCGAGTGCGAGGCCCCATTGGTCGTTGGGCTCTGAAGCGGTCTGCACCAGATTGAAATGCACCAAAGTGGGCGCCAGTTGCAGGGAAAAAGATTCATTGAATTTCCGAGCCACCAGGAGCTGGTGGGTGTACGCCATTCGGTCGGTAAAGTAATGCGTAAAACCGTCGCTAAAGGGTGTAGTAACAATAGTGGCACTTGTATAATAGGCTGCCGTGAAAGGCCAATTAAAGCCGGTTCCACTCGATTGACGGGTAAAACGAACCTTGCCAAATCCATCGTAGGTCTTGGAACCTGATGAACGACCGGCTCCCACGTTCAACCATGGGACCGGGGAATAGCTGTATTCAAAGCGAATCTGCGCCACATCCAAACCGAACAAATTATAGAGCGGGCGGTCATTCAACGCCCCAAAGCGGTGCCCAATAACAAATTGCCCCACCCCGGAGGCGGGAAGTTCAACAGACTGTTGGTTAATGATGCGTGTCCCCTTGAAGGTGGCATAGGTGAAGGCTTTTGGTGGGGGTGGTGCGATGGCCTCAAGTTCCGCCAATAAATCGTCTTGAGCCCAGAGAGCCAAGGGAAAGCATAGCGCCAAAAGCGCCCATTTTAGGGGGTGCATCAGCTAGCTCGCAAGGTAGATTTCACCTTGACTTCGATTTCCTTCGCAATCTTGGTAACCACGAGACTGGGGATCTCTACATCGTGATCGGCAGGTTTCACGATAAACGTAGACTCCAAAACGACTAGACCTTCCTTGGTCACGGTAATGGTTGCCGGAATGGTCATTTCACGTTCTTTGCCATGAATAGTCATACCTCCACCCAACTTTACGGCGTAGGTGCCCGCCTTAGCAAAATTGACATCACCCGTTATCTTGCCTTTGAACAAACCTTTGGGGTATTTGGTAGACTCCATGTAGTTTTCATTGAAGTGCTCCTGCATCAACGCCTTTTCAAACGTGAATGACTGAATATTCACCTGAAAGACAAACTCCTTGCTTTCCGTATTGATGAGGCCCACACCATCTTTGAGTGAAGCTTCAATGTCTTCTACAGGAGTTTCTGAGAAGAAGTGCACATAGGTATCACGGCTAATGAGTTTCTGAGCAGAAAGGCTCACGGTCAACGTGAGCGCAGCAAGAAGAAAGAGGGATTTTTTCATGGGTGAAGATTAATTTTCAGGTGTCCCGGCAGCTACCCAGGCATCCATTTGGTTGAGTGTACAATTGGAGAGTGGTCCACTTGGCGGCATCATCAAAGGATCGCCGTTGGGCTTGTTCATACGATTGACTATGCTACTTGAATGGGTCTTAACGGACATGTAGGTCGAAAGATCTAGTCCCGCAGAGGCTCCCGCCCCAGAGTGACAGCCTAGGCAATTCTGTTGAATCATGGGTTGAATGTCCGCAGTCCAACTTACTGCTGTCACATCACAGGGTGAGGTGCCATAGAGTTCCTCAACATTGTCATAGTAACAACTCGATTCAGCAGCAATGGCTATGATCAAAGCTAGAATGGGAGCGATTCGCATTCTTCCCAAATTACAATTTCTGTACCATTTGGACTCGGGACCAAAAAACAACGGCGACCAAGAAAAATACGCTGAGCATGGCTGCTGCAAGACGTAAATCACCTGTCGTAGTCTCCAACCAGCCGACGGCCACCATGCCGAAAACAGTGGCTAGTTTTTCGGCAATGTCAAAGAAGCTGAAGTACGTGACATGTTCTCCTTTCGTCGGAAGCAACTTACTGAAGGTCGATCGCGCCAGCGACTGTATTCCCCCAAGGACCAAACCAACGGTAGCACCCAAGAGGTAGAATTGGAGTTCCGTGTTAACAAAGTAGGCCATGGCACAAATGAGAACCCACACCATGGCAGCGACCAACAAGGCCCAGATGTTCCCCCAGGACCTGCTCCATCGCGCAAAGAGCCAGGAGCCTAAAACACCCACAAATTGAATAAGCAAAATGGTGGTAATAAGCGCGGAGGTTTCCAGCCCAAGTGCCTTTGAGCCAAACAAGCTGGCGATGAGTATGACGGTCTGCACCCCTGCAGAGGCAAAGAAAAAACCCAGTAGGAAACGTTCAACGCCGGGCATGGTCCGAAAGGTCTTAACCACCTCAAAGAGGCGTAAGTAGGTTGCGCGTATCCAGCCTTTCTCCTTGATGGATGCCTCCATTTGATGTCCGGCCGGCAATCTAAACAGCGAAAACTCCCCCCATCCAAGCCACCATAAGCCCACCGTTAAAAAGCTCAAACGGGTAACTCGGCCTGCCGTCTCATCGCCTATCCATTCGGGATTTTGGATGAAAGCCAGCGCTGCAATCAGGACCAAGGAGCTGCCCAAATACCCCAGCGCAAATCCTCGAGCAGAAAGGGCGTCTTGTTCTTCGGTCGGAGCAATTTCAGGCAGATAGGAGTTGTAAAAAACCAAACTCCCAGAGAAACACAAGGAAGCCAAGTAGGGCGAAAGCAACCCCCACCACAATACTTCATCTGTAAAGGCATACATACCCATACATGCTAAAGAGCCCGCCCAAATGAAGCCGCGCATGAAGGTCTTTTTATTCCCTGCTATTTCCGCTAGGGCGCTCAAATAGGGCGTTAAAAGACTGATAGTCAAGAAGGACGCAGCCACCACAAAGGTGTAGGCCGCCGTGGTACTGATCTCCCCCCAGAAGAATGGAAAGGAGGTTTTCCCTGCTCCTTCCATCACGGCCGCATAGTAAATGGGGAAAATGGCGGTCCCTATGACCAGGGAATAGCTTGAGTTTGCCCAATCATAAAAGGCCCAGCCCCATTGGGTGCGCTTGGTGTAATGGTCCATACGGGGAAGGTAAAAAAAAGCCGCAGCCTTTTGGGGCTGCGGCCTAGATACTTATCAACCTCTGGTTTACAAGCCCTGTTCCTGCTTGATCAAGTTGAGCGCACTGCCCGCCTTGAACCACGCAATCTGCTGGGCATTGTACGTGTGGTTGGCTGCGATCTGGTCTTGGCTGCCGTCTGCATGGTGGAGCACCAAGTTTAATGGCTTGCCAGGCGCAAAATCCGTCAAGTCGACGAAGTCTACCGTGTCCGTTTCTTGGAATTTGTCGTAGTCCGCCTCATGCGCAAAGGTCAAGGCAAGCATGCCTTGCTTTTTGAGGTTGGTTTCGTGAATTCGGGCAAAACTCTTAACGAGTACAGCGCGAACACCCAAGTGACGCGGCTGCATAGCGGCATGTTCGCGCGAAGAACCTTCCCCGTAGTTCTGGTCTCCCACTACAAGCGTGGGAATACCTGCGGCCTTGTAGGCACGCTGAACAGCGGGAACCTCCCCGTACGCCCCCGTGAGTTGGTTCAGTACGGTGTTTGTTTCGCCATTGAAGGCATTCACGGCACCCGTCAAGGTATTGTTCGCAATGTTGTCCAAGTGACCTCGGTAGCGCAACCAAGGACCTGCCATGGAAATGTGGTCCGTGGTACACTTGCCTTGCGCCTTGATAAGGACCTTGGCACCCAGGATGTTCTGACCGTCCCAAGGAGCAAATGAATCGAGCAACTGAAGGCGCTGACTTTCTGGGTTCACCTCAACCAACACTCCACTTCCGTCTTCTGCCGGCGCTTGGTAACCTGCATCCTCCACGGCATAGCCTTTAGCGGGAAGTTCCTCACCAACAGGCGCATCCAGTTTCACCGCTTCACCATGTTGGTTGACGAGCGTGTCATTCAATGGATTAAAGTCCAAACGACCGGCAATGGCCAAAGCTGTGACGATTTCAGGCGAAGCAACGAAGGCATGTGTGTTAGGGTTGCCATCTGCACGCTTGGCGAAGTTGCGGTTGAAGGAGTGTACAATGGTGTTTTTCTCCCCTTTGTCCGCGCCCTCACGCGCCCACTGACCAATACAAGGGCCACAGGCGTTTGCAAAGACTTTGCCTCCGATGGCTTCAAACTCGCCCAACAATCCATCGCGTTCCGCCGTGTAGCGCACTTGCTCAGAACCAGGGGTTACGGAGTATTCTGCATTGACCTTTAAGTTCTTCGCGGCCGCTTGTTTAGCAACGGAAGCTGCACGAGTCAAATCCTCGTAGGAGGAGTTGGTACATGATCCAATCAAGCCCACTTCCACGTCCAACGGCCAGCCATTGGCTTTGGCAACTTCGCCCAACTTGGAAATTGGGGTCGCCAAATCAGGCGTAAATGGCCCATTGACATGAGGCTCCAGTTCGGACAAATTGATCTCAATGACTTGATCAAAGTATTTCTCGGGATGTGCATAGACTTCGGCATCTGCCGTGAGTTCACCGGCTACAGCATTGGCCAAATCCGCTACGTCGCTGCGGTCCGTTGCGCGGAGGTAACGCTCCATGGACGCGTCGTAGGCAAAGGTGGACGTCGTCGCCCCAATTTCGGCACCCATGTTACAGATGGTGCCCTTGCCTGTGCAAGAAAGCGCAGTAGCTCCTTCTCCAAAGTATTCCACGATAGCACCTGTTCCGCCTTTTACGGTAAGGATACCCGCAACTTTCAGGATTACGTCTTTGGCAGAAGTCCATCCGTTGAGTTCTCCGGTTAACTTCACACCGATGAGCTTGGGGAACTTCAATTCCCAAGCCATACCGGCCATCACATCCACTGCATCCGCACCACCAACGCCGAAGGCAACCATACCCAGACCACCCGCATTCACGGTGTGGGAGTCCGTACCAATCATCATTCCGCCGGGGAAGGCATAGTTCTCAAGGGCGACTTGGTGGATGATACCGGCGCCTGGTTTCCAGAAACCGATGCCGTATTTATTGGATACCGAAGCCAAGAAGTTGAAGACCTCATTGCTCTTGTTGAACGCGTCCTGCAAGTCTGCGTCTGCGCCTACACGCGCTTGAATCAGGTGATCGCAATGTGCCGTCGAGGGAACTGCGACCTTCTTGCGTCCCGCCTGCATGAACTGCAGAAGCGCCATTTGGGCCGTGGCGTCTTGCATGGCCACTCGGTCTGGCGCAAAATCCACGTAGGAAGACCCACGTTGGTAGGCCTCCGTGGCATCGCCCTGCCAGAGGTGGGCGTATAAAATCTTTTCAGAGAGGGTAAGGGGATGTCCCACCACCTGACGTGCTGCGGCAACGCGCCCAGGAAAGCGCTCGTAAAAACCGCGGATCATTTCAATATCAAAAGCCATACTTGGGGTATTTGACACAAAAATACTCCGAAAACCGGCGACTCCTCTGCCGATTTTATTTCAAATCAGCAGAAATGCAAGAAAATTTCTAAAAGATGATTTATAGAAGGGGGATGCGCTCGACCCAATGCTGGTCCTCACATTCGACCACGAGTAACACGACGGAGGCAGGTAGAGCAGCTACGGGCAGCACCCACTCTTCATCGCGCCAGATTCCACTGACCAAGGTTTGGCCATTTAAGCCAAGGATACGAACCGTTGCAGGCGCTTGATGACCAGGACGCTGAAGATACAAGCCGCCTTGAGCCACGCGCCAGCCGTAGCCCGCTAGGCCTTCTTCTGCCAACGAAATCCACAGGTGACCCGCTTCGATGGTGCTATCCGCTTTTTGCTGGTAGGCACAATCTTTCAAGGTAAAGGACTTACCATCAGCGGCCATTTGCATACGAATCCAGCCGTAGATAAACTGGCCGTTCTTTTCCGTTCGGGTACCTAAAAATCCATCGGTGTACGGAGCCTGCCACTGCGAATAGGGGTCATGCACACTGTCAAATCGGTAGTCAATCGTACCATATTCATCGGACGGAGACATACCAGCCCAACTTACGGTAGCACCGATGAGATCGCCAACCTCCAGACGGTCGGCATAGTGAAACAATCCTCGCTGCTGGCCTAGAATAGCTCCATTGACCGAATCAAAGGGAGCCACCAAGGCTGCATCGATCAAGTTGGTGGTCGTACCCGTGTCGCGCAAGAGCGTGAAACGGAAGTCCATGGCAGTGTCTTGGTTGACGTCTAGGTCGAAAATTTGGCCGTTCAGCGACAGCGTAGTATCGTTGAAATCCACGTACACGTATTGAGCGTGAACGGTTAGAGAAAGTGCAAGGACCGCCAGCGCGGCATGTAATTTGTTCAGCATCATGGGACTGCAAAGGTGCAAAAGCCAAGCCATCCACCCACTACCTTTACACGAACAATGCAGAAATTCCGCATCCCCATCCTCGTTGAAGCCGTAACCATGGCCTTGCAAGCGCTTAGGGCTCAGCTACTTCGGGCTGTTTTAACCGCGCTAATTATCGCTATTGGAATTACGGCGCTGGTGGGTATGTTGACGGCAACTAGCGTGATGGAATCGAGCATTTCGGGCCAATTCACCTCGATGGGTGCGAACACCTTCACCATTCAGCAAGGGGGCATGAATATCCAAATTGGTCGTCGCGGCATACGTGAAAAGCAACAACCTCAAATACCTCTACGGACGGCCCTCAAGCTTCGGGAGAACCTCGATGCCCAGGGGGTGGTGGCAAGTGTCAGTGATGACCTCATGGGTACGGCAGTTATTTTTTACGAGGGCCAAGAGACCAACCCCAATGTTCGAATTATGGCGGCCGACAAGTATTACCCAGAAGTCAATGCCCTGGAATTAGCCCATGGACGCTACTTCTCCCCCATTGAACTTAACGAGGCGCGCGCTGTGGCCATCATAGCGCCTGACGTTGCCCAAAAGCTTTTCCCAAATGGGGATGCCATTGGGAAGCGGATTCGAATTAGCGGCAACAAGCCATACACCGTTGTGGGAATAGCCGCGCCCAAAGGCAATAGTGGCTTCTTGGCCTCTGACAACATCGTTTACCTCCCCTTGATGACCGGACACCAGGACTTTGGAAGCCCGGCATCCTCCTACGTCACAAGCGTCATGGCCACCGACGCAACGCAGCTTGACGCCACCATCGATCAAGCAACAGCCGCCATGCGCGCCATCCGCAAGCTCCGGCCCGGTGAAGAAAACAACTTCAACATTCGCCGAAGCGACAGTCTAGCAGCTATTTTGATCGAGTCCTTGAGCTCTGTCAGCATGGGAGCCGCTTTGATTGGTTTCATCACTTTGCTGGGGGCCTCCGTGGCGCTCATGAACATCATGTTGGTCTCTGTCACCGAGCGAACGCAAGAAATCGGAACCCGAAAGGCCTTGGGCGCCAACCAACGCATTATTGTTCTCCAATTCTTATCGGAAGCAGTTCTCGTGAGCCTCATCGGCGGCCTATTGGGAACGGTCCTGGGACTCGCCGTTGGAAACGGCATGGCCGTTTTGATAAATTCCCCCGCGGTTTTCCCCTTAAAATGGATGATCTTAGCGTTGATTGTTTCCATCTTGGTCGGCATAGTCTCCGGCTGGTACCCAGCCAGACAAGCGGCTCGATTGGATCCGATCGAAGCCCTCCGCTATGAGTAAACCGGTTACGACTGTTCATGCTAAAGACCCCATCTGGCGCCGAAGTGCTGCGGAAATCCGTCGTGCTCGGAGTGTAGCTTGGGCCTTTGCGCGCCGCGACCTTCAGCTCCGCTACGCCCAAACCCGGATGGGCTGGATCTGGTCCATCGGCCAACCGCTCCTGGCCGCAGCCATTGTCTTAGTAGTCTTTGCCTGGATCGTTCGCATTGAAGCCCCCAACGGCCTTTCCTACCCTTTGTATGCCTTCGCTGGTTTACCTGCCTGGTTGATGGCCCAACACATCCTTTTACAAGGCGCTCCCAGCTTGGTGCACAACCAGCACATTGTCAGCAAAATATTCTTTCCCCGAACGGCCCTACCATTAAGCAAAGCGGGAGTTGCGCTCGTTGACTTCGCGGTCGCATCGCTGCTTTTTTGGCTCTACCGAGGCGTACAAACAGGACTTTGGATCGAAGGCCTCCACTGGGTGCTCTTCTTCGGCCTATTTGGGGGCTGTTCCGCCCTTGGGCTGGCCTATTGGATCGCCGCCCTCTCCGTGCGCTATCGAGATGGCTTAGCCTTGCTCCCCTTTTTGGTCCAAGGCCTCTTCCTTTTAACCCCCATTGCCTACCCCACCGAACGCTTCGCTAACGCCCTGGGCGATCAGGCCTGGCTCCTCTACCTAAATCCTTTTGTAGCCTTGGCCGACGGCATGCGCTTCGCCTGGCTCGGGCTCGGCGAATGCCAAGACATCCACCTCCTTGCCTTCGGGGTAGGTCTCGGACTCTTTATTACCGGCACCTGGGCCCTCAAATCCGTTGAACGCACGTTGATCGACGACTTATGAGCCTGCCCTCCTCCATCGCCATTCAAACCACTGGTTTAGCCAAAGCCTACCGGGGGCGAGGCGCCTTCAAAGGCACCCACTACTGGGCACTCAAACCTTTGGATCTCGAAGTTTCCGAAGGCGGTGCGCTAGGCATTCTTGGGCCCAATGGCGCAGGTAAATCCACCTTGTTAAAGCTTCTTTCGGGACTTACCCATCCTACCAAAGGCGGCTACCAGTACCGCGGCCAAATGACGAGTTTACTCGAAGTTGGTACCGGTTTTCATCCCGATTTATCAGGCCGCGAAAACGTATATCTGAGCGGTGCCTTACATGGCATGACCCGAACAGAAATGGCCCAACGCATGGAGGCCATCCAGGCATTTGCAGGTCTTCACGATCAGTACATGGACCACCCTATCAAGCACTATTCCAGCGGCATGAAGGTTCGCTTGGGCTTTTCCGTGGCGGCTCATTTGCACGCAGACATATTGGTGGTCGACGAAGTTTTAGCCGTGGGCGACGCCAGTTTTCAAGCTAAATGCCTTCAGAGCATGGAGTCCCAAATGAGCGATCACGGCCGAACGGTCCTCTTCGTCTCGCACAACCTCTACGCCTTACAAACCCTCTGCCCCCAAACGCTTTGGCTCGAACGCGGAGAAAAAGTCCGTTTGGGACCTTCCTCCGAACTAGTCACAGACTACCTCCAAAAGGTCCAAACCACCTCGAGCTCCTTTGGGGAAATTGAACACAGTGCCGCAAAAGGCAGTGGCAAACTGCGCTTGACCGACCTGGAATGGAAGGCAGGACCTCCACAAACCGGCGTTGCAAACACCCTTCGCGTCGCCTACGAAGGGGAGGGCGATCATCACGACGTGGATATTCGCCTCAATGTTCACGGCAACGATGGGCGCTTCCTAGCGCCTTTAGCCATGCATGCGCACGGTTTCACCCCGGCCACTTTGCCTGCCTCCGGGGAACTCTTTGTACATTTTGAGGCGCTTCCTTTCATGGAGGGATGGTACCATGTGGATGCGCGGGTAACCGAGCGCGGCGTCGTCGCCTACGAGTACAAAAATCTTTGGGGATTCCAGGTGGCCTCTGGAGGCTTCCTTGCGCAAGCCCCAGCCTATACCGCAGGGAAGAATGGCCTACACCTAAATCAGACGTGGAGTCTGGAGCGCTAAGCCCGTCCGAGCACCCTTTTCACGAACTTCTTTAAGCGAGCCTTCCACGGCAGTGGAAGCGCGTGCGGTCCGTTGGGATGGTGGAACAAGCGATGCATGTAGGCGGAACCTTCTGCAGCAGGAAGTTCCTGGACCGATTCCAGAGACCAATCGTTCGCATTGTACCCTTGGGCTTCTAAGAAATCGGCAAAAACAGGCTTAAAAAAGGCCTCGTCATCCGGTGTAAACCATCGACGCCAATTGCTGTGGCTATTGGTTCGACTGACATGCTTAAAACTAGGGCGAATGCCATGTTCAGACGACAGGGCAAAGCCCAGGTAGGCTTCCAGGGCGGACCAGTTCTTGTCGACCAGGTCCTCATAGAGCATTATGAACCAGCCATCTTGCGCTAGGCCTGTAAGAAAATCCGAGAGCGTATCCAGACCTTGTTTATAGCCCCTCGCCCATTCCTTGAGCACGTCCTCATCGCTGCTGTGAAGTTGATGAAAAGGCACCTCTGATGGATGTTTTTCCTTGTGTTCCGTGAGTCGCAAGGCCCGGTAAAAGGCAGCCGGGTCTGGATTGTGGAGATGGAACCAGCGGTAGAAAAAGCCCGAAATCCAGCGATCGCGAGGGTCACGAACTAGAAAAATTTTCTTGTCGTAGCCCGAAAAGGCAGCTTGGGCATCGGGGCCGTTCCAGCCGGATTTTTGATGCGTATCCGCGTAGAGGATTTTCGCGAGTTGATGCGCCGCCGGCGGCCAGGCCATGCCGTCGCCGCGGCGGAGGGTGCCGTCGGGCTCGATGGATTTAGGTTCGAAGCACTCTACGAGCGGGCCCTGCTGGCCCATCGCTTCGGCCAAGAGCGAAAAAAGGTAGGTGGTGCCACTTTTTGGCAATCCATAAATCACTGCGCGCATGGGGCCGGAAGGTAGTGTAAATTCGGGGTATGAAGGAGTCACGGCCACGCGTGAGCGTCATCGTTCCCAATTACATGCATGCACCCTATTTGGAGGAGCGTTTGCAAAGCATTGCCAACCAAAGTTTTGCTGACTTTGAGGTGCTGCTTTTGGACGACGCATCCACCGATTCCTCCGTGGATATCTTGAAAGCTTGGGAAGCAAAGGATGAACGCTTTCGGTTCACCCCCAATGTCCAAAACAGCGGAAGCACTTTTGCGCAATGGAACAAAGGGGCTGGAATGGCCGTGGGCGACTACCTCTGGATAGCGGAAAGCGACGATGTGGCGGATCCTCACTTATTGGAGAAATTGATGGGCCTATTAGATGCCCATCCCAGCGCGGTCATTGCTTACGGACAGTCTATGTTGATTGATGAAGAGAGTAAGCCCTTGCACAGCTTTGATGTGCACTACCAGTATATCTTCGGCGGGGACCGTTGGTCCAAAGCCTATGTGAATACCGGTAAGCACGAGATTGAAAACTACATGATTTTGCACAATGTGGTGCCCAACGCTTCGGGAGCTTTGCTGCGCGCCTCTCGATTTCATGCCATTGGAGGGGCGGATCCAATGGTCAAACTTAATGGAGACTGGATGTTCTACATTCGGATGTTGGAAGCTGGGGACATTGTGTACACCCCTGAGATTTTGAATTATTTCCGACTGCATGCAGTAACTCAACGGCAACGTGCCAATGCGAATGGCAAGGTCTATCGGGAACTGCTGGCCATAGTGGATTATATCAAAGCGGCGCATCAACCCGAACGATGGATCGTTCAAAAGGCCTATCGCAACGTCGCCGCGTGGTGGACACATTCCCTCTACCGACAAACGTGGCGCGGGATGGGCTTCCGAGAAAATGTTCGCGTGAATAGCCAGCTTTTTCTGCGCTTTTTACGGCTACACCCGCTCGTCTTGCTCCATATTCCGTACGAAGGACTGGTGCGCATGGCGGTCTTGCTCCTTGAAAGCCTGGGACTGAAAGAACCCTTGCGCCGACTGCTCCATCGCTTCTTCCCCCGTCATTTCATGCCAAGAGCTACCTGATGGACGTCACGGTCATTATACCTTGTTACCAAGCGGCTGTCTACCTGCCGGAAACACTGGCCTGCTTGCCAAAGGGATTGAAGGCCATTGCGGTGGACGACACCTCCACCGATGAAACAGCTGCTATCCTCCAAGCTTGGCAAGCCGAAGATGACGCGCACCGAAAGGTGATTACGCATACCCAGAATCTTGGGTTGGGGGCCACCCGAAACAGCGGCTGGCAACAGGCGCAGACGGAGTGGATACTCTTTCTCGATGCCGACGATGTTTTGGAGAGCGGATGGGACCGCGCTCTTGCTGCATACCTAGAGCGAAGCACGACCTCCAGCTGGCTCTGGCATCCCTACACCGAATGGGATGGTCAGCGCAAACGACTCCGTCAAACGGACCGCCTGGTCCATATGACAGACCTGGTGACCAAGCGACTCCCCCTCTCCCCGTCTGGGAGTTTAGTGCGCCTAGCCGTCCTAGAGGACCTTGGTGGCTGGAGCGTTGCACGTGACCGTGTTGAAGACATTGATCTCTGGATGCGGCTTTGGCAAGCGGGGCATCGCCCCGTGCAATGGTCCAGCACCCCTTGGACGAGGTACCGTACCAATGTGGGCTTGACCAAAGACGTGGAATCCCATGCCCAGAAGGTATTTGCGCGCTTGGATGAGTTT
>DLWR01000171.1 GCA_003444795.1 Cryomorphaceae bacterium | reverse complement strand
GCGCGCCACATTTCCGCGGATTCGAACCCTTTTGGCGCTTTTTTTTGCCCCACTGAAAAGGGGGTAACCATCGCCCAAACGCCGGTCTGAATCCGATTCCCGGTAGGCTGTGGAGGGGCGTTGTCAATTTGTCCCCCTACGTGCCGGTAGAGACCCACAAATCTGGAGTTCACCAGCAAGTACGAACGGTGGCTCAGCATCGTTCCCTCGGAATAGGGCCCAAACCCAATTCTCCCTCTAAAAATGTTCTGATTCCAGCCCACCGTAAAGGATTCCTTTTGAAGACTGCCCGAAGTGGTTGCTTGGTCCCAATGAATCCATGCATCCGTATAGGGCGAAAGGTATTGGAACCCATATTCCACAGGCTGCTGATACCGTCTGCCCGGATTGTACAGGGGCTCTGGAAGGTCGTGTCCGGGGTTGCTCAAGGTGCCAAATCGCAATACATTGATAGCATCCAAATTGAGCACCACCGCGACATGTGGGTAGAACCTAGTCTCTCCTCCAAAGGTGACATTGGCCATGCCGCCCAGTTCAAGGTAGCTTTTGCGATCGTAGCCACTGTGCCAATAGGCCAAGGCATGTGTTCCAAATAGCGTCCGGCCCTCCTCCATGGGGTGGAAGAACTCTGTATTGCGCATAAATCCTAAAACGCCCACCTCCCAGGCGTCCGAAGTGTCTAATCCACGGATGCAGCCCCGGTTGCTGGCAATACCGTAGAAGCCAGGGTCGTAGCTGTGAAAAATTCGCAAAGTGTTCAGGGCACTCAGCTGCGCTTGAGCGCTCAACGCCAACAGGGAGGTACAAAAAAAGAGGCATGACCTCCGCAGAACGGTACGCATGCCTCTAAGATAAAGTGCCCGAGGCGGGAATCGAACCCGCACCTCCATTGCTGAAGAAGGGATTTTAAGTCCCTCGTGTCTACCTATTTCACCACTCGGACAAATAGGGGCCAAAAGTACAACGCCCTTTCGCGAAATACCCTAATCAAATAGGGACTTTTTGCAATTTTTCCGTGCAGTACTCTCTGGGAAATGTGGAACTTTAACCTATGCCCCGAGTACACTATGCCCAATCCTGGGAAGACCCCCTCTTACTATGGGAAATTTGGCAACGCACCCAACCGGCACATGTACACATGGTAGCATCCGGCGGAGACCATGCCCTGGAATTGCTTCAGAAAGGCATAGAACGCATTGAAATTTGCGACACAGAGCGTGCCCAGCTGGAACATGTGCAGGGAAAGCTTAAGGCACTCCATCACAAAGACCGCGATCGGCTCTTTGGCTACGGAGCGAAGACCGCATCTCAAGGTTTGCTGCACGACGGGCGACTGGAGGGCTACCTCCGACTGTTCAGCCAGCGAATACTGCCTTGGATGGTTTCGGCACAAAACCGCCAGGGTATCGCCCTACAGGAAGATGCCATTTCACAGGTCACCTACCTGGAAAGGCATTGGAATTCATGGCTTTGGCGTAAAACCATTGCCTACCTGTTTGATCCCAAGCAAATCGACAACAATGCCCGACACCCCGGACTTGTCCATACCTCGGGACGGGAAAAGCGCTAGCTGGAAGCGCTACCTTCTTCCTTTTGGGATTGGCACTTGGTTGGATCTTTGGGCTGCCTTTAAGCCTTACGTTCGTAATAGGCTTGCTCTTACTTTCGGTGCTCGAGGCATACCTAGCCTATGGGCTCGACAATTTATTCCTCCCTCTTGGTGGGGCCCTGCTCTATTACGCGAGCACAGGAAGCATTTAAGCTCCAACGCTTTCTAGTGTATAAAAAAAACCCGGCGCCTCTTTCGAGGGCCGGGTTTCCTTCTTTGAAGTTCAATCGGGGCAGTGCACTCCCCGGGGAATTACATCATGCCGCCCATTCCTCCGTCCATAGGAGGCATAGGAGATTCCTTCTTAGGAAGCTCCACAATGGTGGCTTCGGTGGTCAGCAACAAGGAAGCAACAGAAGCGGCATTCTCCAAGGCGACACGCGTCACTTTGGTAGGATCAATGATGCCTGCTTCGTACATGCTGCAGTATTCGTCCGACTTTGCATTGAAACCAAAGTCGGCCTTGCCTTCCTTCACTTTCGCTACTACCACAGAACCTTCCAATCCTGCATTGCCTACGATTTGGCGCAAAGGCTCTTCGATCGCACGAGCAATGATCTTGATACCCGTGGTTTCGTCGATGTTGGCACCTTGAAGGCCATCCAGCACGTGGCTGGCACGAACCAATGCCACGCCACCGCCAGGAACAATGCCCTCTTCGATAGCCGCACGGGTAGCTGCCAAGGCATCTTCTACACGGTCCTTCTTCTCCTTCATTTCCACTTCAGAGGCCGCACCCACGTAGAGTACTGCCACGCCGCCCGCCAACTTGGCCAAACGCTCTTGAAGTTTTTCACGGTCGTAATCGCTCGTGGTGGTCTCAATCTGCGACTTGATCTGACCGACGCGGGCGGCGATATCGTCGCCTGAACCAGCACCGTTCACAATGGTTGTATTGTCCTTGTCGATGGAAACTTTCTCGGCTGTTCCCAACATATCCAAGGTGGCGTTCTCCAATTTGAAGCCGCGCTCCTCACTGATCACGGTACCGCCAGTCAAGATGGCGATGTCTTCCAACATGGCCTTGCGGCGATCGCCAAATCCAGGAGCCTTGACTGCTGCCACTTTGAGGGCGCCACGAATCTTGTTCACCACTAAGGTGCCCAACGCTTCACCGTCCACATCTTCAGCGATGATGACCAAAGGCTTGCCTGTTTGCGCAACGGGCTCCAAGATGGGCAACAACTCCTTCATCGTGCTGATCTTCTTGTCGTAGATCAGGATGAATGGGTGCTCGATGTCCGCAATCATTTTATCCGTGTTGGTCACGAAGTAGGCTGACAAGTATCCGCGGTCAAACTGCATTCCCTCCACCACATCTACATAGGTTTCGGTGCCCTTGGCCTCTTCTACCGTGATAACGCCTTCCTTCTTAACCTTGGCCATCGCCTCAGCGATCAAGGAGCCGATTGCGGGGTCGTTGTTGGCAGAGATAGAGGCTACTTGCTCAATCTTCTGGTTGTTGTCACCTACTTCAACGGCCATGGTCTTCAATTCGCTTACGACAGCTGCAACAGCCTTGTCGATACCACGCTTCAGGTCCATGGGGTTAGCGCCTGCCGCTACGTTGCGGTGGCCATGATTCACAATGGCTTGGGCCAGAACGGTCGCCGTCGTGGTACCGTCACCCGCCGAATCTGCGGTCTTGGAAGCCACTTCCTTGACCATTTGGGCACCCAAATTCTGGATCTTGTCTTCCAACTGGATTTCCTTGGCTACGGATACGCCGTCCTTGGTAACAGTGGGGGCTCCGAATGACTTTTCAATGATTACGTTGCGGCCTTTGGGACCCAAGGTCACCTTCACAGCATTGGCCAATGCATCTACACCTGCGCGCAGTCCGTCGCGGGCTGAAACGTCAAATTTGATGTCTTTTGCACTCATGATATAAGAAGTATTGAATTAGATAATGGCGAGAATGTCCGACTCACGCATGATGAGATAGTCCGAACCTTCGTACTTGAATTCCGTTCCGGCGTATTTGCCATACAAAACGGTATCGCCCACTTTCACCGTCATGGGCTCGTCTTTCTTGCCGTTGCCTACAGCGACGACCGTGCCTTTTTGGGGCTTTTCTTGGGCGGTATCGGGGATGATGATGCCCGAAGCCGTCTTTGTTTCAGCAGCCGCAGGTTCCACGATGACCCGGTCTGCCAAAGGAGTAATGGTCAAGTTTGCCATGGTATAAATGGTTTTAAAATTTGGTTTTAGTTGTTCGGCCTTTCAGCCGCGGTTGATGTAAGCACAAGGTGTGCCAAGCCGATAGGAGCCAAAAAAAATGCCACCCTGCTGTCAAGGTGGCATTTTTAGTATGACAAATTTTCCGCTTACTCCGCAGACTCCGGCAAATCCGTGGCAGGCGCTTGCTGCTGAACGGGTGCCTGGAAGGTAGGAGCGGCATTGTCGATCTCCTCATTGATTTGAGAATCAGGCAATGCTTCAGAACCTTGAGAAGGATTTACCACGTTCACGGCGATCACCAACACCAATAAAGCGATGGCCAACGTCCAGGTGGCTTTTTCCAAAAAGTCATTGGTGCGCTTTACGCCGCCCATCATCGAAGAGGATGAACCGCCAAAAGCACCGCTCAAACCGCCGCCCTTGGGATTTTGGACCAATACGACCAA
Organism: Cryomorphaceae bacterium; assembly: GCA_003444795.1. Lineage (GTDB taxonomy): Bacteria > Bacteroidota > Bacteroidia > Flavobacteriales > Schleiferiaceae > TMED14. Next base: position 2,369 of record DLWR01000171.1, on the reverse strand, counting down.
GATCAAAAGAATGCTGACGATAGCAATCAGCGACATGAATAAGTACGTCATTTCGTAGAAGATTGAGTTTTACGCATTTCAGAAATGCGGGCCGCAAAGATGGCACTTTTCTCGGGAACTTTCAATTTCAAAATTTCATAGGCCTGGATCGCCTTTTCCGTCATTCCTTGGTCGTAATAATGGTTGGCCAAAGTTTCCGTCACCAGGCCGCTCACATTCGGGGTCCGCAGGGCCAAATTTTCCCCCATTGGCGCGTCTCGAACGGGCTTGATCTTGGGGTTAATTTCTAGGAATTGCTCCAAAATGGCGCGCTCCATCGCTGGATCCCGCTGACCCGCCGGCACGGAACTCTGTGGAACTCCCTCTTTCAGCCCTGCCAAGAAATTTGCAAAGGGCGAAAGGGTTGGGTCCGGAGCAAAGGTGGGCGGCGCAACAGACGTCGCAACGGGCGCATTTGGCGCTGAATCTAACAACTCCGATGCAGCGACTGGCGCATCCGCCGCTGGGGCTGGTGAGGCTACAGGGCGTTCAACTTCAGCTTCCTGAATTTCATCCGGAGGAACCCCATGGGTTTCGTCTGGAGTAACCGCTGGAGTTTCTTCCATTTCTGCAACGGGAGGATTTGACGGGCTGGCATAAGAAGTTGCAGGGCGTTCGACCGCGACTGCTGTCGACTTTTCCGTTGGTGTTTTTGGCTCTGGAGACAGGGCTGGAGCCGTTGACTCAGTCGGAGCAGGACTTTTTCCCCATTGGGCTTGGATCGCTTGGCTCCGCAAAATCTGTTCACGAACGGCGGGAGGCAACGCATCCAGATTTATACTCGACAAATCAGTAGCCGCGGCGGGCTTAGACGGGGTCGGAACGGGCACAGCAGAGGTGGCAACGGGCTTTTGAGGCGCTGGCGAAACAGGCGCAGCTATTGGAACCTCAGCCGCTGGAACCTCAGGCACCTGAATCGGTGCCTTTTCAACCTCCTTGACCTCCTGCGAAGCTTTTTGGGCTTCCTTCCATGCAGCTGCCTGAACTTCTACGGGGATCAGGGGAGACTCTGCCCAGTCGAGCAGTGCTTTTCGGTCCATGGCGGAGAGAGCCGTTCGGTGCAGTTGCGAAGGAAACTTATAGCTGTCCTCATTTTGCAGGGAACGGAGGTAGGCAAAATGCAAAATGGAAGCATAGGGATGCTGCTCGATCGCCTCCGCCAGACTAGCCGAAGAGAGCGAGGAAGTCTCCTCCCTCAACCACGATGCTATTTCCTTTGCTCGTGCGCCCATTACCAATTCACCAAGGAACGGTTAAAAATTTTCTCCGCCAACTCCTGAACAATTTCATCTACGAGGGCATCTTCCACGGAAACTAAGTCGCTTGTCGATGGGAAATTGCGGTAAATGGAAAAGGTCTGCTCAAAGCTCTTGCTGTCGTCCAATTGATTGACATACTGGACGCGCACAGTGACGGTTAATCGGCTCTGAGCAATTTGATCGTTGGCACCCGGGGCCTCCGAACGCACTTCGTATCCCGTGATAGCACCGCTAAAGTCCAGATCTCCATCCATTCGGACCAAGGACAACGGCGTCTGCCGCACCATGACTTGCTGCAGGGTTTCTGTAAACTGCTGGGAGAGTTTGGGATTCACCAAAGGCGCCACATTGTCTAAGCGTTGTATGCTGATCGTTTTGGCCTCCCCAACGTCGCCCCCCGTGAAGGAATATCCTCCGGAGCAAGCGGTCACAAGAGCCGCGGCGAAGCCTACAATCCACCCTCTCATCCCAAGTTGAATTGCTTGATTTTACGATAGAGCGTTCGCTCCGAAATGCCCAGCTCTTCGGCCGCTTCCTTGCGGCGACCGCGGTGCCGTTCAATCGCCTTCCGAATCATGTCAATTTCCAAATCTTGCAGGGACATGCGCTCTTGCAGCTCCTCCGTGGATTCCACGTCCAAGGTTTCTTCATCGGACAAGATTTCAGGGGTGTAGGACTCTTCCTGGTGGCGAACGGGGGTAGGAACCGACTGCCCGTAGTTGTCAATGCGGGCCAATGCCGTTTGTGTAGACGGAGCAGGAGAATCGCCTACATCCGGCAACTTCCCACCTGCCAAAGACTGAACCGCGTGCTTCAAGTTGGCAATGTCCGAACGCATGTCAAAGAGCACTTTGTACAAGATCTCACGCTCCGTATTGAATTCGGCGGAGGAGACCACGTTGTCGGTTCGGGCCGGCAAATTGGAGCGGTCAATTTCTGGAATGTAGCTGCGTAGCACCTCTGCCCCTAGCTCGCGGTCGCTTTCCACCACGCTCAACTGCTCCACCAAGTTCCGCAACTCGCGGATATTTCCCGGCCAGCGGTAGGCTTCCCGCACGCGGGCCGCTGCCC
>DLWR01000029.1:4165-15916 GCA_003444795.1 Cryomorphaceae bacterium | reverse complement strand
GATGAAGGGCGCCCCCCAAAAAGCAGCGCGCAGAGGCCTCTACGTCCGCCGTGGCGTTGTGCGCTTCTGCAAAGCGGTCTTGAAACAAGTGCACGTGCAACTCCTCCAGCTTGGGAATCTTGAATCCACTTCCCTTTCCCCCGATGATCTTTGTGACTTGCGCGGTCGCCTGGGTACAGGTGTCTAAAACGGGCAGTTTCAAACGGGCCGGATTGCGTGTCGCTCGGATGTACTCCGCTCCCATGACCTGCAGATCAAAGCGCAAATTATGTCCGACCAGATGGGTGCTACGGGCCAAAGCCGACTCAAAGGCATCCAATACTTCGGACATGGGATGTCCTTTTACTTGAGCCAGTTGCGTGGAAATTCCATGTACTTTTTCCGCACCGTAAGGGATATTATACCCTTCGGGGTAGACAATGAAGTCCTTTGCCTCTAAGAGTACCCCTTGAGCATCATGCAGTTGCCACGCCAACTGCACCACCCTAGGCCAGTTGTCGACATCCTCCAAAGGCGCATCCCAGCGCTGAGGAAATCCCGTGGTTTCAGTGTCAAAAACGAGGTACATGCGAACTTTAAAAATACCGCCTACCCCCTAGATTCCCCTGGCCCAAACTGGGATTTTCCGGAGAAGTTATCAACGATTTTAGACCAATACCGCCTCCAAATCGTATTCCGTAGCACCTGTGATTTCTACCTCCACGAAAGTTCCTTTCTTCAAGTGAACTTCCGGAGCGGTGATGTATACCTCATTGTCCACGTCAGGGCTATCATGCTCCGTTCGACCAACATAGGTTCCATCCGCCTCGACCCTATCAATGATGCACGTCACGCGTTGGCCAATTTTAGCCTCGTTGAGCTCCGCCGAAATCTCCGACTGCGCTTCCATGATGGCGTTCAATCGCTCCTGCTTGACTTCCGCCGGCACGTCATCTTCCAGCAAATAGGCATGGGTATTTTCCTCATGACTGTACGTGAAGACCCCTAAACGCTCAAAACGCTGGTCCTTCACCCATTGGAGCATGGTTTGGAAGTCCTCTTCCGTTTCTCCGGGATAGCCGGTGATGAGGGTGGTTCGGATGGCCATGCCTGCCACTTTAGTGCGCATAGCCTCGAGCAGGGCATTCGTTTTCGCCATCGTCGTCCCTCATCGCATGCTCTTCAGCTTGGGGTCCGAAATATGCTGCAACGGAATATCGATGTAGGCGGAGACTTTTGGGTTTTCGCGTATGACATCCAGCACATCTTCCGGAAAGCCCGTGGGGAACATGTAGTGCAAGCGTATCCAGGCTATACCCTCTACATCGCTGAGTGCCGTAACCAAATCGGCCAAGCGCCGCTTCTTGTACAAATCAAGCCCGTAATACGTCAGGTCTTGGGCAATGAGAATCAGTTCAACGACGCCCTTTGCCGCCAGTTTCTTCGCTTCTGTAACGAGGTCTTCCATCGGCGTGCTCTTGTGCCCGCCGCGCATCAAGGGGATGGCGCAAAACGAACAAGGGCGATCGCAGCCTTCGGAAATTTTCAAATAGGCATAATGCTGAGGCGTAGAGGTCAATCGCTCTCCCACCAGTTCCTTTTTGTAATCGGCCCCAAGCGCTTTTAAAAGCAACGGCAAATCTCGAGTTCCAAAGTATTGGTCTACGTTGGGAATCTCACGCTCCAAATCAGGTTTATAGCGCTCCGACAGACAACCCGTCACAAACACCTTGTCGATGTCGCCATTCTCCTTGGCTTGAACCGCATCCAAAATAGTGTTGACAGATTCCTCCTTGGCATTGTCAATGAACCCACAGGTGTTGATGACGACGATACGTCCCTCTTCTTCGTGCACGACATCCTTTCCGGCGGCCTTTAGTTGACCCATAAGGACTTCACTATCATAGACGTTTTTGGAGCACCCCAAGGTGATCACATTGATGCGATTTTTCTTCGCCGAACGTGTTCTCATTACTTAACTTAAAACTTCAAGTGACGAACAGAAAGTCCCTCACTTCTAATTTCTTCTAGAGCTTCTATTCCAAGGGAAATGTGCGTGTTCACGAAGTTGCTGCTGACCTTCTGATCACTCGCCTCTGTCTTCACGCCTTCTGGAACCATGGGCTGATCCGACACGAGTAATAGGGCCCCCAATGGGATGCGGTTTTTAAAACCTGCAGAGAAAAGGGTAGCCGTTTCCATATCGATGGCCATGGCACGAATATCCTCCAAATACGCCTTGAATTTTTCATCGTGTTCCCAAACGCGGCGGTTGGTCGTGTAGACGGTACCGGTCCAATAATCGAGTTCGCGATTTCGGATGATGTGGGAAACAGCCCGCTGCAAGGAAAACGCTGGCAAGGCAGGAACCTCCGGCGGGAAGTACTCATTGCTCGCACCCTCACCGCGGATAGCTCCAATGGGTACGATATAATCGCCAATTTCCGTGCGCTTCTTCAATCCCCCACATTTCCCCAGAAAGAGGACCGCCTTAGGCTTGATGGCGCTCAATAAATCACTGATGGTTCCTGCATTTGGACTCCCCATGCCAAAGTTGATCATGGTCATCCCATCGCCTTGCGCGCAGGCCATGGACTTGCTGGCATCCACGATGTGCCCGCCGGTCATCGCCGCGAAGCGATGGAGATAGTCTGTGAAATTGGTCAGCAGGATGTACTGCGAAAAATCCTCTAGGGCGAGACCCGTGTAGCGAGGAAGCCAATTGGCGGTAATTTCTTCTTTTGTCTTCATGCAAATAAGGCATTTACGTACGCTGTGGCGTCGAAGGGGACCAAGTCATCCATGCCTTCACCGACGCCCACAAAGCGCACGGGGATTTGTAGTTTGTGAGCAATCGCCAGGGCAACGCCACCTTTGGCTGTTCCATCCATTTTGGTGAGAATCAGACCGGTAACATTTGTGACTTTGGAAAATTCTACCGCTTGGTTCACGGCATTTTGGCCCGTTGAGGCGTCCAAAACCAAGAGCACCTCGTGGGGCGTTCCCGGCTGAACCTTTTCCATGACGCGCTTGATCTTGCCTAGCTCATTCATGAGGTTCACTTTGTTATGCAATCGGCCCGCCGTATCCACCAGAACAACGTCCGCTCCTTGCTTCACCCCTTCCTCCACCGCCGCAAATGCTACAGCGGCTGGGTCCGTATTCATGCCTTTTTCAACAATAGGCACTTCCACCCTCTTACTCCAAATTATTAGTTGATCCACGGCAGCTGCACGGAAGGTGTCCGCCGCTCCCAACAGGACTGAACGTCCTTGCGCCTTGTAGTAATGCGCCAATTTTCCAATGCTCGTCGTCTTACCGACACCATTAACACCCACAATCAGGGCCACATGCGGACCTGGAGTGTGGAGAACCTGTGGCCCTGATTGCTTCCCGGAAAGCGAGGCGAGCAAGGTTTCTCGAATCATGGCCTTCAGCTCCGCTTCATCCAAGTATTTGTCTTGGGCGACACGGGCTTGTAACGCTTCAACCACCGCTACGGCGGTATCCACGCCCACATCTGCTGCAACGAGAGCCTCTTCCAAGGTGTCGAGCACCTCATCGTCAACCGTCGAACGGCCTACGACTGCTCGGCTCAACTTGCCCAGGAGCGATTCACGTGTTTTTCCTAATCCAAATAATGCCATACCGACAAGTTAAAAAAAAGCCGCTCGGAAGGAGCGGCTTGAAGTTTGAACGTGTGAGCGTTTCAATCTTAGCTGTTAAAGAAGTTGTTAACGTCGTCCTTGATGATGATCTTCTCTTCAAAGGCATACGCTCCCTTGGGGGACTTTGTTAACTTGAAGGCCTTAGTGTAACTGACACCACCGGCTTTTTTCAGGGTTGCTACTACTTTCTTTGCCATGATTACTTGATTTCTTTATGCACCGTCATACGCTTCAATACGGGATTAAATTTCTTAATCTCCATGCGGTCAGGTGTGTTCTTTTTATTCTTGGTCGTGATGTAACGAGAGGTTCCGGGCATGCCGCTCTCTTTGTGCTCTGTGCACTCCAAAATCACTTGGATACGATTGCCTTTTTTAGCCATGGTCTAGAACTTAAATGGCAACATTGCCGTTAGCGCGTGCCTCAGAAAGCACAGCTTCAATACCTTTCTTGTTGATGGTCTTCAACGCAGCAGCAGAGATGCGGAGGGTAATCCACTGATCTTCGCTAGGAACGTAGAAACGCTTGCGCAACAAGTTCACATTGAACTTGCGCTTGTTCTTCTTGTTGGAGAAAGATACATGGTTCCCGACCATCGCTTTCTTTCCAGTGATTTCACAAACTCGTGACATAACTTCTCAATAGTTGAATGAGGCCGTTTCACAACGGGTGCGCAAAGATATGCAAAGTTTCCCTCATTTATCAAGGGTTTGCGGGGATTTTTTAGGGGCCAAACTCTACGCCTACTTGGATGCCTCTTGCTCCAGCCCTCTGCGCAGCGCATCCAAGGCCGCTAAAACAGATTTCTCCACGGTTCGCGTTCGGTTCGTGCCCATGCTGAACTTCTGTGCCCATGTGCCCTGAGGGCCAGCCACAGCCAACCAAACGGTGCCTATGGGTTTGGCTTCAGAGCCACCATCCGGGCCAGCAATGCCACTTGAGGCGATCCCCCAATTCGTCTTTAAACGCTTGCACACCCCTTCAGCCATTTGGCGAACCACTGACTCACTGACGGCACCGTGAAGGAGTAAATCCGCTTTGCGCACACCGAGTTGCTGCTCTTTAACCGTATTTGAATAGGCTACGATCCCACCAATGACGTAGGCAGAAGACCCGGCAATACTGGTTAATCGCGCAGCAATCGCACCGCCCGTGCAGCTCTCGGCTGTTCCAACGGTTTGGCCCAAAGCCTTCAACCTTTCCCCCACCACAACCTCCAGCGGCAGGAGATCGTCCGCATACAAATCCGAACCCAATATGGCTTTGAGCTTATCCGACTGAAAATCCAGAACGGCGTGTACCTCTTCCTGCCTTGTTTTTTCTACCTGGGCAGACAAACGGAGTTTTACCACCCCAGGAGAGGGCAAATAGGCTAAACTTATTCCTTCTGGCAAGGCATCTTCCCAGTTGGCAATACGTGTGGCCAACTCCGATTCCGGAATGCCTTGTACGACAAAATAGCGGTGCACATGCACCTGTCGCTGTTCTGAACGCATCCGAGGCAGCACTCCCGTCTCCATGATGTGCTTCATTTCATAAGGCACACCGGGCATCGACACGAATCGCATCCCATTGTGCGTCCAAAGCATCCCTTGGGCCGTGCCCATTGCGTTGTGGAGGATCTCAGCTTTTTCAGGAAAGTCTGCTTGAGGGCGGTTAAGTGCGTTTGGAACCCGCCCCATTTTCAAAAAAAGGGCTTCGATGTGCGCAAAAATTTCTGGACGGAAGGTTAAGGAATCCCCAAAGTACTCCGTGAGCACGTGCTTGGTCAAATCGTCCTTGGTCGGTCCCAAGCCGCCCGTAATCAACACCCATTGCGTACTTGGGAGTACCGCGTCGAGCGCCGCCCGGATAGCCGCTGGCACATCTGAAATGGAGGTAATGCGTTGAACCTCCACCCCCACTTCCGAAAGTCGCTGCCCCATCCAGGCTGAATTGCTATCCACCGTTTGACCCAGAAGAATTTCAGTCCCAATGGTGATGATTTCTGCACGCATACGGCAAAGGTATACGGGCATCCGGGTGTTTTTGTGTAGATTTCCTATCTGAAACCCTTGGAATGTCAAGAAAGATTGAAATCTCCCTGGAGTCTTATGATTCTCAGCACGCGTTAGCGCCGACGGATCGCGCCCTCTTAGACGCGGCCATAGCCAGACTTGGAACCGGCCACGCACCCTACTCGGGCTTTCATGTTAGCGCTGCGGTTAGAACCGATTCAGGAGCCGTCTACGTTGGCACCAACCAAGAAAATGCCTCCTATCCCGTAGGTATTTGTGCCGAACGTGTCGTCTTGAGTGTTTCCAACATGCAATCGCCAAATGAAGCCATACTTGAGATGGCCTTGGTTTACCGCGATCCAAGCGGACACAACCGCCAAGCCCTTGCGCCATGCGGCATGTGCCGGCAGGCGCTCCGCGAACAAACCTATCGTCAGAAAAAAGCGATTCGGCTCATCATGGGAACCGAGGATGGAGAAATTTTAGCCACGGACAACGCGGACGAATTGCTCCCGATCTCCTTTACACTGAAGCCTTAATTCACCAGAGTTTAGTCTGCGCTGACCTCCTCCAAGAGATCCAAATAACCCTGGCGGTCAATTTCGGCAACGTGGCTAACGCCATTTTGCTTGCTCTGAGTACCCAGAAAGTAGCGTGTGTTTTCGCCCTCCCCTTGAATGCGAATGCGAAGCTCAAAATCGGCATCCCCGTCAATAAACTGTGGGAAATAGTACTTGAACATTTCACGAGAAGCGCCAAGCAAGTTGGATTTGTAGGGCACAAAAACCACTTCCGACCCCTTAGTGCCACCCAGAGCACTGTAAAGAATCACGTCTACATCGCTATTGTAGTCGACGCGGTAGCCCAATTGGCCTTCATCGGTCGTATCAATGCTATATGAACGATCTCCGCGTTCAAATTCATGATCACTAAACACATAGTATAGGTCCTCCTGAACGAGGAAGGTATCCGTCTTCACTCCGATGAAAGGCATCCATTTACTGTAATCTGGCAAGCGCAGCTTGTCGGGAACTAGGCGAAGTTCATAAAGCACCGTGTCTTTGCTCCGGTACTCTTCGAGCACAGCTGCAATGCCCAGCGGGTGGGTCATGGGGTTGAATCCGGTCGTGTCCACCACATACTTCTTGCCCGGAAATTCAGCCTGGAAGGCCTTTTGCTGTTTTTTATTCGTCACACTAACCGTTACCGTCGTGACGCGCCGCTCCATGTTGTCGCGGGAAATAAATTCCAATTCAGCCGTAATGAGAAACGGCGTGTAGGCCACCTGATAAAGTCCTTCTTCTAATTGAATAAACGAGGGAGACATAGCGCGCAAGCCAAGGGAATCCTGCCCTAAGATGTTGTAGGGCAATTGTGCAAATACCGGATCAATCTTTTGGGCTTGTGCCATTCCGCTCATAAGGATGGCTGCTGCTAACAGGTAGTTTCTCATGCATCAAGTATACCGAAATATTGTACCATATTTGGAACAGCCATGCTTGAAATCTGCACCTTTTCCCTAGAAGATGCCTTTGCCGCTGTGGAGGCAGGCGCTGAACGGCTAGAAGTTTGTAAAGACTATGCAAGCGGTGGAACCACCCCCCCGGAGGAATGGATATTTGCCCTCAAGCATAGTGTGAATGTTCCCATGGTCGCTATGGTTAGACCCCGCGGCGGTGATTTTCACTACACGGAAGCCGAATGGAATGACATGGTCGGCACCGGCTTAAAATTGCGCAAAGCGGGTGCACATGCCCTAGTTTTTGGAGGATTAACCAGGAAGAACACCTTGGATGTGGTGCACTGTCGGTCGTTCATACAGCGTGTAGGCTTGCCTTGTGTCCTCCATCGAGCCTTTGATGAAATTGAGGACCCGCTGGCAGGATTAGAGGATGCTATTAAATCTGGCTTTGTCCGAATTTTAACCGGTTGGGGCCTCCAAGACATCGGCCTCTTAAAACAGCTCAAAGAACGCGCAGGACCCCGCATTGAAATTCTTCCCGGCGGCGGAATTCGCGCCAACAATGCGGAGTATTATACCGCCTTGGGCTTTACCCAAATTCACAGTTCGGCCATTCCCTCCGGAAAGCCCAGCCTAGATCCCACTGAAATCCAAGAGATGCTTCGGTGTTTGGCTCGATAGGCTCACCTGCATCGCGAGATTAGGGCAGCAAGGCCTCTACGTCCACTAATGCGGGTTCTGCATTTGGGGTGAATCCGCGCACAACGGCATATTGAAATCCAGGACGCAAAGCATAGCCCCCAACCCGGCCATTTTTATCCAGGGCGATAAAACCGATTTGCGTGTCTTGGATGCCGGCTTCTCTCCGCTTAAAAAACGCATAGATTTTCTCCACAGCCCGCTTGCAGGCTTCATGCGGGCTGAAGCCTTTTTCCATTTCTGCGACTACGCGGTAAGATCCAACCACCCGAATCACCTCTTCCCCATGTCCGGTCGCCGTGGCCGCCCCTACTTCCCCATCGACATAGAGCCCGGGACCAATAAGGGGGCTGTCTCCGACACGACCGCGCATTTTGAAGGCCATGCCACTCGTCGTGCAAAAACCTGCCAATCGGCCTTCGGTATCTCGGGAAAGCTGACCGATGGTGTCGTGGTTTTCAATGTTGATGACCGGTTTATAGTCCGATTTCTCCTTCCATTTTTCCCATTCCGCTTTGGATTCAGGCACGAGTAAATCTTGCAATGGAAAGCCCATTTCTTGGGCAAATTGACGCGCACCTTCTCCGACCAGCATGACATGGGGTGTTTTCTCCATGACGGCACGCGCCAAGGAGCTCACGTGCACCACATCCTCCACTCCGGCCACGGACCCAACGTTTCCAAGGTGGTCCATACAGCAGGCATCTAGGGTCACATGCCCATCTCGATCTGGCCGGCCTCCAAGGCCAACCGAACGCTCTTTAGGATCCGCCTCACAGAGCTTCACCCCTATTTCCGTAGCATCCAAAGCCGTGCCGCCCTGCAGGAGGTGTTGGTGGGCCAATTTTGTGGTCTCCAACCCAAACCGCCAGGTGGCAATGGAAACAGGTTCCACGGGTTCATTGGAAACCACCGACGAAGCAGTACCCGATGCAAAAGCAGGCTCAATCGCCGCTACCGCTGCAGCGCCGCTCATGAGCTTGAGGAAATCACTGCGCTTCATCACCTGCCTCTTTTTCAAATTCATAGCGGGCATAGTTCCAACCCATGACCTCCAATCGAAGGATATGACTACGCAATGCCTCTAAAAAGGCGGCATCCCCACCCTCTCGCTTACCTCCCAGCCATAGGGCCTCAGCAAGTGCAGACGCCCTAGGCTGAACCATATGTTCGACGTGATCCGAGGTTTCCATGTATTCGGTCCAGACATTGGCTTGGGCACCCAAAATGTAGGCGTGGTATTCCTCTGGAACACCCGCTACGGGATTAAATCCATACACATCCCAGAGGGAGTTGAATCCCCCAATGGCCACAGGCTCATTTTCAGGATTGTATTGGTAATGGTCAAAGTAAAGCGGCTTACCCGGTGTCATCACAACTTCATGCTTCATGGAGGCGGCCTGAATTCCCCCAGCGGTCCCGCGCCAAGACATCACCGCAGCGTTGGGCGCCAAGCCTCCTTCCAGGATCTCATCCCAGCCGATAATGTTTCGGCCATGGGAATTTAGGTAGCGTTCCATGCGCGTGATGAAATGAGACTGCAGTTCATGCTCGTCCCTGAGCTTGTGTCGAGCCATTTCTAGTTGACATTTTGCGCACGACTCCCAGCGCGTCTTGGGACATTCGTCGCCCCCAATGTGAATTAAGGACGAAGGGAAAATGTCCATGACTTCATCTAATACCCCTTCCAAAAAGGTGTAGACCTCGGGGTTTCCTGCACAGTACACGTCGTCAAAAACACCCCAGCCATGGGCCACTTCAAAAGAACCGCCCGTGCAAGAGAGCTCTGGATAGGCAGCTAAGGCAGCTAAAGAATGGCCGGGCATTTCTATTTCCGGAATTACGGTGATGCCTCGACGACGCGCGTATTCCACAATATGTCGCGCCTCATCCTGGGTATAGAATCCGCCGTGTCGTGTACTGTCAAACCGTTGGTCATTGTAAGCCCCTGTTTGAGACGCAGAGCGCCAAGCCCCGACCTCTGTGAGACGCGGATATTTCTTGATTTCAATCCGCCAACCCTGGTCTTCCGTCAGGTGCCAATGGAAGCGATTAAACTTGTGCAGGGCAAGGTTGTCGATGTACTTCTCGATAAATTCAATGGGCATGAAGTGGCGGCAAACGTCCAAGTGCATACCACGGTAGGCGTAGGCGGGCTCATCTTCCAGGTGCACCAACGATAGCGCAAAGCCCAGACGGATTTTTTCTCCTTTTTGCGAGGGCCAATGTGCTGTGGGCACAAGCTGTTTGAGTGTCGTCAATGCGGCATGTACCCCAGCATCACTTGCGGCTAAAATGACAATGGAGTCTGCATAGATGTCCAACCAATACCCCTGAAGAGTAACGGCGTCCCCTTCTTCCTTTTTCCACACAATGGGGAAACCATCGTCCGATTGTGGCCATTCCTCTAGCTCAGCAAAATCTGCAGACGCCATTCCCGTAAATCGAATAGGCTCGTCCAATGTGGTCGTTCCACCATCGACCGGTATATCAATGCGGACAGGTTGAGGCACCAAAGTGCTCAGCGAGACAGCCTGGGTTACCTCAGGCGATTGGCATGCTAGTACGGAGCATATAGCGAAAAATGGCAGCAATTTCTTCATGTGTACACAGGGTTTCCCCTAAAGGTACACAGGATGAACTAGAAGGTGTAGCGCAGGGCGGTTTGAATGTTACGGCCGGGCGCGTTAATGCCTGATGCAAAGGTTCGGTATTGCGTATCAAGGAGGTTGTAGACCCCCACCTGTACCGAGAACCCTTTCTTACCATTAAAGGCCATGGAGGTATTCCAAGTGACCCAAGCGGGCATGCCTTCGGGCGTGGCATACTGTTCGTTGTCTTCGCCGTTCAATTGATAAAACTCCAAGTGCTTCCATCCATTGCCTAATCCAAAGAACTCCCATGACCACGCTTTGTGCTGCCAATTAAGTGCTAACCTCCCTGACATAGGAGGGATGTGGTCTAAGTTGCCTGACATAGGATATCCCAGCATACCCTTTGTGCCTTGTAGCATGCCGTTCATCGTCCATGGGCCGCTGAGGACTACATTGCCTCGGATAGAATAGCCCATGATTACCGCTCGCTGAACGTTCTGCTGGGCATATACCCCGACCATGCCACCATCATAAAAAACGGAATCAGAACCATTTAAACGGAAAGGTTGAACCATCAGGGCGTCCGTCAGGGACGTGGTGTAGAGATTCCATTCCACGCTATGACCCGCCTTGAAGATCCGAATATTGCCAAGCTCTAGGGTAAATGCTTGTTCGGGACGTAAGTGTGGATTGGGGACAATGAGCATTCCTGGAGCAGTTTCAAACACCTTTGATAGGTCATCAATGTTCGGCACACGGTAAGCGGTAGAAACGGTTGCAGAGTATTTATTGCCAACGTTTGGATTGTAAATGACGCCAATACTACCCGAGGCGACGGGCATTCGCTGGTAGATGTAGTCGTAAGGAAAAGGAAAGAAGGTTTTATCGGTGAACTCACTGTACAGTACGGAATTACCCGCGCGGAATCCCTCCGTAATGGTCAGTTCATCCGTCACGCGGTTGATGTGGGTAGCAAAAGCTGCCAAGGAATACATCTCATTTCTACCGCCCGGATAGCGCGAATCAATGGGAGTTTCTGGGCCGCTGTTAAATACGTTTGTTTCAAAACCTCTTGACTGTACCGTTTGGTACCACCCATCCACCCCAGCTCGAAGCGTGTTATTCCCCCAACGCTTCATAGCATCCGAATTAAAGCCATTAACCATCACATTTTCAATTCTGCTCTGGAGGTTGGAACGATTGAACTTCCTCGAAATACGACTTTCTTCCACATTTTGGTGATAAATGGCCACGCTCACCCCATCAAACCCTAAAACCCCGAGGGCGTCATGCTTATAACTAGCCATTAAACGCTTTTGAGGCCCATAGTACCAATCGCCATATTTCAATCC
>DLWR01000029.1:0-3813 GCA_003444795.1 Cryomorphaceae bacterium | reverse complement strand
GTGTTCCGACGATCCGAGCGTGCCCGATAGATAACCTTCTGCACAAAATCATACTGTGTGTATCCACTCCCCTTCTGCACCCAGGGTTCCGCGTTGGCAACAATGGAATCCCCTATGGCGGTTCGCAGGGCATACGAATCACGCATGCCGTAAAGCTGTCCATAGAATGGATTGATTCTCTTGCCCCCACGCATGTCCCCAAAGTCAGATTCCGTCAGCGAGGTGAAAAAGCCCCAGCGCAAAGAAGTTCCCGTTAATTCTACGTGCTTCACCCAACTCTGAAGGGCCGCACTGTACTTCGCATAGGCTTGCCCATGAAGTTGTCTTGTTTGCGAAAACATGGGCGTCTTGGTCATGAAATGAATCACTCCTCCCATGGCATCGCTGCCGTAGGCGTTAGACGTAGGACCAAACGCCACCTCGATGCGCTCCAGCGCGAGTGGGTCCACGGTGATGGCATTTTGTAAATGGCCCGATCGGTAGATTAAGTTGTTCATTCGCACCCCATCTACCACGAGCAATACCCTATTGGCTTCCATGCCTCGAAGCACGATGGATCCTCCACCGAGTTGACTTTTCTGAACAGAAACGCCCGCTTGATTGGCCAAGACATCCACCGTGGAAGCCGCCATAGATTGCTGAATACTATGTCGATTTATGACGGCAATTTCTTGCGGCACGTCCCTTTTGGCTTCTACCGAACGATAGGCGGAAACCACCACTTCTTTCAAAGGGTTGTACAAACTATCCGGCACCGTGGAAGGACGCTCCACTTTGGGGCGAACCACGAGCAGCTCTACGCGGTTATAAGTCGTCACTTGACCCGTACTGGACCATGCAAGTGCGCCAAAAAGGAATCCCGTGTATAGGTGCTTCATATAGGGTTCTCGCATTGAGAATGTTTCCAAATTCGACCAAATCATGTGCCACTTTTTATCCTACCTACCTTTAAAGCCATGAAAATTCTACTTTCGTCCGCCAAAACCATGGGCTTAAGCCCCATTCACGGCAGTCAAATGCCTCATTTTATGGAGGATGCCATTCGGTTTCACAGTAAAATGGCCAAATGGAGCGGTGCAAAAATTTCCACGTACCACAGCACTTCACCGGCGTTGAGCCAAAAGATTAAAGAGCGATTAGAGGAGTGGATGCCTGAGGCCCATGCCTCTGCTGCTTTAGGGAGTTTTCAGGGGGAGGCTTTTGCAAAATTGGCCTTAGACACGATGGAACCACAGGCTCAAAAACATGCGCTCTCCTCCATCTATGTAGGTTCCGGCTTGTATGGCATATTGCGGGGTTCCGACCGCATCCAACCCTACCGATTGGACATGGATCAAAAATGGGAGGGAAAATCGCTGCGGACCTTTTGGACCCGCAAGATTTCGGCTTGGTTGAATGACGAGTTGCAAGGGCAACCTTTGATCAACTTAGCATCCAATGAATATGCTGATGTCTTTGACCGGAATGGCATGCACTGGATCGATGTGGACTTTTTTCAGGAGTCGGGCGGCAATCGCAAAGCGGTCTCTGTATTTAGCAAACAGGCCCGTGGACTGATGGCCCGACACCTCTGTGAGCACTACGCAGCGGGCTTAGCGGCCATTCCTACGTTTTCTCAAGAATCCTATGTCTTGGACCCTGCCGCCTCCACAGAGCAGCGCTACGTTTTTGTGCGCTAACGCATAAGGTGCAAGGTTCCCCGAGCAAAGATGGCTTCAGGGACATCTGAATTTCCGGCGCTAACGACAACAAAGTAAACGCCGGCGGCAGCTTCTTTGCCGTTGATACGACCGTCCCAGGCTTGGGTGTAGCTCTCGCTTTGATACACTTTTTGGCCCCAACGCGAATAAATTTCCCAGTGGGCCCAATCGACATTTTCAAATTCGGGCAGGAAGCCATCGTTCAAGCCATCACTATTTGGGGTGAAAACATTGGGTAGCGAAACCTCTGGAGCAAATCTCAGGGGAAAGCACAAAGAATCTACACATCCTCCTGGAACCAGCAACTGAAAGCAAATTTCCGTTGGGCGTGCTGCCCATTGGACCGGAATGGTCCCTGAGAACCACGTAGTGCCTGGGCTAGAGCCTGTAATCCATGAAGTGGTCGTAGGACCCCCAGGGCCATACTGGACCGTTACTTGGGTGGAATCGGGTATAATCGGCCCAAAGGCGCCCAAGTTCAGTCGATAGAAGTAACATGGCTCAGAGGTGTTTGGGTAGAAGACGGGCGGCTGCAGAAGTGGATTCGTGGGAAAGGCTGCCGACGAACAGCTTGTGGTAGAATCAAACACCACTTCCAGCGTGGGCGGCGAGGCTATGGTCACCGGGCGCAAGAGGACCGTGTCCCGACAGCCCTGGTTGGAGACCACCACCAGCTGCCCTTGGTAGGTACCTTCGTCCAAATAGCAGTGTACCGGAAAACGTCCAGTATCCTGACTCCCATCCCCCCAGCTCCATTGACGCCAGATGATACTCGCCCCATTAGCCACCGTTGAGCTATCCGCCCACTGTACACAGAGGCCAGAACATCCCAGGCTGTCGGATGCATGCGCAAGTGCTTCTGGTCGGGGATAGGGCTGAACATTCAAGGTGGCAGTAGCCGTGCAGGAATACGTAAACTGGATATCATCCAGGCCAAAGTCATTACCCGCCAAGGCTGTACTCACACTTTCAATGACCACCGTGACATTTCCCGCAGCGGGTACGGTAAATGGAAAAGTGTAGTTCCCCCAAACGCCCACCGTGGCCGGGGTGGTCTGGTTGCTTCCGATGATTGTTCCGTTGATTTTTACCCGGAACTGACCTGCAGGGGTAGCTAGCGTTAGCATCCAAATCGAAAGAGTGGCATTTGAACCAGCAGGAAGGGCGACCGTTTGGGACCAAATAGTTTTTATCCCATTGGTGGAACCATTGATAATCATGTAGTTGCCCGTTCCCGTCGTATGGTCTCCCCATGCAGCAAAATTGGGATGAACGGCATTGGCATTAGGCCCAACCGCATAGGTGCCTTCGTTCCAAATACTCGTCGGATTGTAGAGGTACTGCGTGGAAAATCCGGTATTGCCGTTAGAAAAATTCCAGTTCACAGCATTTTGGTTCCCAGAGGTGCTCGAGGTCACGGTATACGTTAGGGCGGAGTCAACTTGCACCCATGGGGATGCGCAGGTGGTGCAGCTCAGACCTACCGCAGGCGACCAGATGTAAGTGGTTCCCCCAGTGACGGAAACTTGCACGCTATCCCCCGGACAGGTGCTTGCGTTGGAAGGTGAAACCGTCAAGCTACACTGCCCATGCACTTTTGAGCTGAAGGCGAGAACCACCAGAAACAAGATCAGGGAGCGCCAGACGTTTTTCACTATCCCAAAATACAACCATTTGGGCGGCGCATCGGTTGTATATTTCTTGTTCAAAACAAATCGACCATGAAACGCCTCCTCTATTTTGTCTCTGCTTTCACGCTCAGTTTGAGCGGTTTTGCCCAAAGCAATTTTGTGGTCACTTCGTCAGTGGCAAATTCAGTGCTTCATGGAAGCTTTGATCCTGCAGTGTATGCACTTGGGAGCACTTCCTCTCCGCGGGGCATAAGCGCAGCCATTTATCAGGACCTCAATGCAGATAGCCTAAAAGCATACATCGTTCATTTAGCCAGTTTTGAGAACCGTAATACGGGTAGTGATACAGTCTCGGCCACGCGTGGCATCGGTGCCGCGCGCCGGTGGGTCTACCAATCGTTTCAGCGCTTTTCCAGCCAACAAAATGGTCGGCTCATCCCCTCCTATTTTCAATTTGACCAGGGCATCTGCAGTATGACGCA
>DLWR01000130.1:2702-4332 GCA_003444795.1 Cryomorphaceae bacterium | reverse complement strand
TAGATGATTCCACCATTGCCTTCGCCGCCAATGATGGCTTGCTTCGCTTTCATTTCGGTCACCACGTGAACTTCACCGACCGCGCTAGCTGAATACGTTGATCCAAGTCGAGCCGCCACATCGCGCAAGGCACGCGAAGAGGATAGATTGCTCACACAATGCCCGGGACGCTTGGCCAGTAGGTAGTCTGCCACGGCTACGAGCGTGTATTCCTCCCCAAAGAGTTCACCATCCTCACAGACCAAGACCAATCGATCCACATCGGGGTCGACCACCACGCCTACATCGCATTTTTTGGCCGGGACTAGTGCACAGATATCGTCCAAATGCTTGCGCAAGGGTTCAGGGTTGTGCGGAAAGCGTCCATGCGGCTCGCAAAACAAAAGTTCCTGACGCTCCACACCCAAAGCCTCCAACAAGGCAGGAACGGCAATGCCGCCCGTAGAATTAACGGCATCCACCGCGACGGAAAAACCAGCTGCGGTGATGGCCTCCACATCCACATCCTCCAAGTCTAAAATGCTCTGGATATGACGCTCAATAGCGTCGTCCACTGCAATCACCTGGCCCATTTCATGAACCGGAGCGTATTCAAATCCGCCGGCCTGCACACGTGCCAAAATCTTGGCGCCATCGGCCGCTGAGAGAAACTCCCCCTTGGCATTGAGCAATTTCAAGGCATTCCACTCCACCGGATTGTGGGAAGCAGTCAGAATGATGCCGCCATCGCAGCCCTCCCATGGAACCATAACTTCCACGGTGGGGGTCGTGGACAATCCAAGGTCCAAAACATCGATGCCCATAGACACCAAGGTGCTGACCACGAGATTTTGAATGGCCGGACCGGAAGGGCGCGCGTCGCGGCCCACGGCAACCTTTAAACGGTGGTCGCCAGGAGCTTCAGATTGGAGCCAAGCCCCATAGGCAGAGGCGAATGCGACAGCGTCTTGAGGGGTCAGATTTTCACCTGGAACGCCTCCTATGGTGCCTCGAATACCCGAAACAGAAGTGATGAGTGGCATGTGGCCTTGTTTTTGTGTTGCTTTGCACAAAATTAGCAGGGAAATGCTCCCCCGCTTGGAATGTTTAAAAACCGGTGGAAAACGCTTGAAAGCACCTCGGGAAACCGTCCAGCAAAAAGAGTAGTTTCATAGTGCAGCCAATTGATGATGAGCGAAGACCCCTCCAAACACCTCATTGAACGCTTCGAAGATCAGCTTCGCCAAAACCAGGCGGGCTTCTTTGACGTGGACGAGTTGGAAGAAATCGCGGACTACTACCTGGAAACCGGGCAGTTGCCCCGCGCGCTTTTGGCCATTGACATGGGGGTTGGACTCCACCCCTACGCCACCACTTTCGCGGTTAAACGCGCCCGCTACTACGTGGCAGCGCACCAATTGGATTTGGCCAAAGATGCCCTCGCTGAGGCGGAAAGCCTAGCGCCCAACCATCCTGACATCGAATGGGTGCGCGGGCAGTTGCTCATGCGATTGGGCAAGAACACGGAAGCCATTGCTTCATTGAAAAAAGCATTGCAAACCGCCGAAGACCCCTTCCCCATTCAAGGGCATTTGGCGAGCTTATACACGGCCATCGGTCAATTTAACCACGCGGTGAAAGTCCTGAAGGC
>DLWR01000130.1:0-2345 GCA_003444795.1 Cryomorphaceae bacterium | reverse complement strand
ATGGCGGGGCAAGACGAGAAGGCCATTGAGTGGTTCAAGGGCTACATTGACGAATACCCCTTTAGTGAGACCGCCTGGTACCATTTGGGGGCGGCCTACTACCGCTTGGACGACTTAGATCGCGCCCTCGACGCCATGGACTACGCCTTGGTGATTGACGAGAACTTTACTGCGGCCCACTTTGACCGCGGCCGCATCCTGGAAGAGAAAGAAGACTATCAGGAGGCCATTAAAGCGTTTGAGGCAGCCATAGATACGGATGAGCCGAGCGGCTACACCTATTACCGTATGGGAGTCTGCCAGCAGGCCCTCGGCCTAGAAGCGGAAGCACTAGTGTCCCTCAAGCACGCCACTAAGTTGGACGAGGATTTAGACGAGGCATGGATTGAACTTGCTATCATTCACGGGGAAAACAACCGCTTGTTTGAGGGCATTCAGCACGCCAAAAAAGCCTTATCGCTGGACCCCGACAATCCCGACTACTATCTGGTTGCCTACGACCTCTACATGCAGCTGGGCCTTCTCTTGGAAGCGGAAAAGATGCTGAAAATGGTTTTAAAAACCTTGCGCATCGAGGAACCCAGCGGCCTGCTAGACTATGCCAAGTCCTTGTTGGAAATGAACCAAATCGATGCCGCCCATTCCGTATTGCGAATGGGTTTGGAGCGTTATCCCGACTCACCGGAAATGTGGGCCATCTATTGCGGTTTCCTGTACGCCATACAAGAAATGACCCTGGCTCAGCAACACCTCAACGAGGCCTTACAGCGCTACGGAAGCTCCTTTAGCACGCATCTTTTACTCCACTATCCCAAACTTGGGGAGGACCCCGAAATCACGGGTGAACTCAACAAACATTTGCCCCAAGCATGACCCATTTTTGGATCCTTTTGAAAGGCGTCGCGATGGGGGCTGCGGACGTCGTTCCAGGCGTCTCTGGTGGCACGGTGGCCTATATCACTGGCATTTACCAGCGCTTGTTGAATGCCATTCACGCCGTTGGCCCCGTTGCCATACAAGCCTGGAAACAAGAAGGCATCCCCGGCCTGTGGCGCGCGGTGGATGGCTCGTTTTTACTGGCGCTTGTCTCTGGCATTGCACTGAGCATCCTGAGCTTGTCCAAACTCGTTCTTTGGGGCCTCGACCACTACGAACCTGTGGTGTGGGGATTCTTTTTCGGACTCATTGTCGGATCCATTCCCCTCATCCTCAAAGACATCCCCAAAAAAGCTGCTGCCAAGACCTTCCCCTTACTATTACTGGGCATCGGTATAGGCGCCGTACTTTCCTACCTATCACCTGCACAAGCCACCCTCACCTATCCCTACATTTTCTTCTCCGGCGCCTTAGCCATTTGCGCCATGATTCTGCCGGGTATCAGTGGCAGCTTCATCCTTGTCCTATTAGGTGCATACGAGGGTATTCTAGAAGGCTTGCACGCGCGTGATTGGGGCCTGATTTTCACGTTCATGGCCGGCGCGGGTATTGGCTTGCTAAGCTTCGCCCGATTGCTGCGTTGGCTCTTTGCCAAGTTTCCTGTGGCCATGGTTCTAACGATGGCCGGGTTCATCATTGGATCTTTGGTTAAAATTTGGCCCTTTCAGTCCGAATATTCCTCCGACGTCGAACCCGTTTGGACGGTCACGGCGATGTTTTTGGGCTGGTTGCTCGTTTACGGCCTCAACCGTTGGGCGAAAACTTTAAACGCGAGCTAAT
This sequence comes from Cryomorphaceae bacterium, assembly GCA_003444795.1. GTDB lineage: Bacteria > Bacteroidota > Bacteroidia > Flavobacteriales > Schleiferiaceae > TMED14. The sequence continues at coordinate 629 of DLWR01000130.1, read as the reverse complement.
GCACTTTGGCGTCATTGGCGCACCAATCGCGCATTCCAAATCCCCCCTCCTCTTCGCGGAATTTTGGGCAGAACACCCCTGGCGCAACAAATTCTCCTACGAAAAAATCCATGTCGAACCTGCTGATTTACAGCGCTTCCTGACAGAAACTACTTGGTCCGGTGTTAACGTCACCGTCCCGCTGAAAACAGCCATTCTCCCCTTGCTGGACGAGCTCAGTCCTCAAGCTCAAGCCATCGGTGCCGTCAATACGGTAGTTCGCACGGATAAAGGTTGGCTTGGCCACAATACCGATGCCGATGGTTTCTGGGAGGTCATTGCCCCCTACCCCGACTTAAAGGAGCTACAAAAGCTTCCCGTATGCATTTTAGGCAATGGGGGCGCAGCCCGAGCAGTGGTTCACGCCCTGCACAGCAGTGGGTTTTCGGGCCAAATTGGCTGCCGAACGCAAAAAGGCGGATTTGCCTGGCCTGAAATTCCCTTTGATCGCCTCTTGGCACCTCGGTTTGGATTGGTTGTTCAATGTACCTCGCTTGGCATGGATCCGCACCCCGAAATCCTTCCCCCTCTACCCTACTGGACCAGCGAGCCTCCCATGCTGGCGCTCGATTTGGTCTACACACCCATAC
>DLWR01000075.1 GCA_003444795.1 Cryomorphaceae bacterium | reverse complement strand
GAAGGTCCATGGCCCCGTCCACCGCAAAGACATCCTGACGAGGGGTCATGATTTGCTTCACGCTGGTGGTGCCAAAGCGCACAATTTCTCGCAGCAGGCGCTGCTGCTCGGGCGTGGTTGCCTCATCGGCGGTAAGGTCCAGGGCGTCTTCGAGCTCTTCAACGGTGAGCGACTTGTACTTACTGCTTTGCTCAATAAAACGGTTGGAGCCCACCAATGCGCGGCTGATGGGTTCAAGCACTTTCATGCTTCCTTGGATGAAGGGAGAAACGGTTTTGGCCCAGCTCAAGCCGTGGCTTGCTGCATAGGTTTTTGGGACCACCTCGCCAAAAATCAAGAGTAATGCGGTCACCAGAATGGTCTGAATGCCCACCGCTAACCAAGGATGATCGGCAAAGTTGAAGATCAAGGCCATCACATAGGTAGACAGCAGGATGAGCGCCAAGTTGAAAAGGTTGTTTAGCACCAACAGGGAGGCGAGCAGCTTCTCTGGGTGCTTCAAAACATCCAGTACGCGTTCCGCGGCAGGGCTGTTTTCTTCGTTGAGCGCTGCTTTGTCCTTGGGCGTCAAGGAAAAGAAGGCTACTTCTGAGGCGGAGGCGATGGCAGAACCTACCAGCAGGAGGGCCATAATCACCATAGGCCAGAGGGCCTCGGCGCTAAAGGGAAGGAAGATATCCGGTAAAAGGGTCGGGTCAGGGTCCAAGGAAGGGCGTTTGGTTCACACGTGGAGATTAGAACGGAAAGTCATCCTCTCCCTGATGGTCCGAAGCATCGTGGCCATAGTCATGGTCCTCGTCGCTGTGACGGTATGCGGTGCGGGGCGTGCCCGAACCTTCGTCGCGGTTGCGCATGGGGTTTGGCCCCAACATCGTCATGGAATCCGCAGAAACCTCCACATTGTAGCGTGTTTGGTTGTATTCGTCGGTCCATTGGCGTGAGCGAATCTTTCCTTCAATGAAGACTTTATCCCCCTTTTTCAGGTAGCGCTCACAGATTTCACCCAAGCGAGGCGAACGCACCACAATTGTGTGCCATTCCGTGTTTTCGCGGCGATTTCCGTCGCGGTCCGTGTAATTCTCTGTCGTTGCAATCGGGAAGCGGACTAACATGCCGCCATTGTCAAAGTTGCGCACTTCCGGGTCCTTCCCGAGATTGCCGATCAACATGACTTTATTCAGGGTACCAGCCATTTGTATGAATTGTAAAAATCAAATGTAGTTTTTTTCCTTCAACCACCACCGAACGGGTACCGGGATTCCTTTATGTGCAATGTCTTTGACCGCTATCCAGTGCAGTCCTTCAGGCAAAATAGCCCGAATGTCCATCTCTGCCTCCAGGAAATCAATGTGCAACTTGCGGTGGGATAGGAGGTGAACGGTCCTTAGGCCCAGGTGGTAGGGAATGCCTTCCACAGGAGTTTCGGGAAAACACCAGAGCCCTGCCCAAATTCCAGAACCCGGCCGTTGAACCATGGCCACGTGTCCTTGGTGCAGGGTGACATACAAGGGGAGATCCATGGAAAGGGCGGCTTTCTTGGGGGTTTTAATCGGCAATTCCGTTGGTATGCCCCGTCGATGCGCCTCGCAAAATGACTGTAGCGGACAAGCCTCGCAGTTGGGTTGCGTGGGGGTGCAAATATTCGAACCGAGGTCCATAATGGCCTGGTTACTGTCGCCCGGACGTTGGGGATCGAGGAGAAGCAAGGCTTCCACATGGAAAAATCGGTGCGCTGCAGGCCTATCGACTGGATCGGTATAGGCAAATAGGCGACTGTAGACCCGGAAGGCATTGCCATCTAGGGCGGGTACCCGGGCTCCAAAACAGATGGAAGAAATGGCAGCTGCCGTGTAGGGCCCCACTCCGGGGAGCTCTTGCCAGCCCTCGGCCGTTTGAGGCCATTCGGGAAGGCTGGCTAGGAGTTGGGCGGCTCGGTGCAGGTTGCGCGCCCGGCTGTAATAACCCAGCCCAGCCCAGGTTTGCAGAACGCGCTCTTGGGAGGAGTCAGCGAGGTCGTGAACGGTAGGAAATTCGGCCATGAATTTCTCCCAATATGGAAGGCCTTGTTCCACTCTGGTCTGCTGAAGGATAATTTCGCTCAACCAAATGGCATAGGGATTGCGGTCTACCCTCCAGGGCAGAGGTCGACGATGCTGGTCAAACCACTCGATAAGAGCGCGTTGAGCCTTAAATTTCCATCTTGTTCGTTCAGCCACAATGTGTTAACTTTGCGCCCGCTAAAATAACCCCTTTATTCCCTGGGGGGCTGTCTCAGGGAATACCTATAAAAATGTAAGTATTATGACTAAAGCGGACATCGTCACGCGTATCTCCGACCGTACCGGTTTGGAAAAATCAGATGTATTAGCCGTTGTTGAGGGCTTTATGCGCGAAGTAAAGTCGAGCATGGAATCCGGCGAAAATGTGTACCTCCGTGGTTTTGGCAGCTTTGTTTTAAAGAAGCGCGCAGAGAAAACGGGTCGCAACATTTCCAAGAACACCACACTTATCATCCCCGCTCACTACATTCCTTCATTCAAACCTGCCAAGACGTTTGCTGAAGAAGTGAAGAGCAACGTTGAGGTTAAAGACTAAAAGCCAAAAGAAGCCATGAAGCGCGCTTGGGTATATGCTGTTTCGGCTGTGGTTGTGGTGACCGCAGGCGTTTGGCTATTGCCGCATGCGCCCAGTGCCGAAGTGCCTGCTGCACCAGAGGTTGTTGTCCAAAATCCATTGGACTCTAAGGTGCAAGAAGCAGTAGCGATCATCCAGTCCGGGGAGGGAAATCCCATGCAAGCCATCTTTGCGCTCCGCGAGGTGGTCGAAGAGGATCCCACACACCGCGATGCCCAATTCTATCTAGGGGAATTCTCTCGGATGTCGGGCCAGTTTGACAAAGCCGTGGAACGTTACCAAATAGTTCTTCAACACCATGAAGACTTTGCTCCAGCAGCTACAGGCCTGGCCCAAGCTCAAATCAAATTGGGCGACACAGAAGGGGCCATTCAAGGTCTTCAAGCGTTTTTAGCCAAATTTCCCAACACACCCGATGCCTCCAACTTGCAAACCTTGTTAGCGGATTTGCAAGCGGGAACGACGGAGGCAAACGAACCTAATTGATTGTTTCATTTTAATCGAAAGCATTATGCCAAGCGGTAAAAAAAGAAAGCGCCATAAGATGGCTACTCACAAGCGTAAAAAGCGTTTGCGTAAAAATCGTCACAAGAAGAAGTAAGTAAGGGCTAAGCCATGCGTACCGAACTCATCATTCAAGCGAGTGAATCGGACGCAGTTATTGCCCTTCTCAAGGACGGCCGTTTAACGGAACTCGTACAGGAAGACGCTAAGCAGCAGTTTTCCGTGGGAGACGTCTATTTAGGTCAAGTGCGCAAATTGGCACCGAGCCTAAATGCGGCTTTTGTAGACGTGGGCTACGAGAAGGATGCCTTCTTGCACTACCACGATCTCGGTCCGCAAATTTCTTCGTGGCAGTCCTTCAACAAGAAAGTCCAGATGGGGAAGCAGCCCGCGAACATCGCGGAATTTCCTCTAGAGCCTCTCATCGAAAAAGATGGGGCCATGGACAGTGTCTTGAAGCCAGGCGACCAAATTTTGGTCCAGGTGGTGAAGGAACCCATATCGACGAAAGGCCCTCGGGTTACGTCTGAAATATCAATCGCGGGACGGTTCATCGTTTTGGTGCCGTTCACAACCCGCGTATCCGTTTCTCAGAAAATTCGAGAGCGCAAAGAGAAGGAACGACTGCGTAAGCTCGTTCAATCCATTCGCCCAGACGGCTTTGGCGTCATTGTACGCACCGTCGCACAGGGCGTTTCCCAGGAGGAATTGACCGCCGATTTGGCGGATCTAATGTCCAGGTGGAAGACTCTACACCGCAACCTGCGCAGCGCTAAGCCGCGCAAATGTGTGTTGCGTGAAATGGACCGTGCCAGCGCCTACTTGCGCGACGTGTTCAACGACAGCTTTGATCAAATTGTGGTCGACGACGAGTCGCTCCACCAGGAAATCTACGAATATGTGGAGTCCATTGCCCCAGAGCGTGCCAATATCGTGAAGCTGCACAAATCGGCGGTGCCGGTTTTCCAGCAATACGGGGTGGATCGCCAGTTGAAGTCCGCCTTTGGGCGCACCGTCAACATGGGCAAAGGCACCTACTTGATCATTGAACATACGGAAGCCATGCACGTCATTGACGTCAACAGCGGCAACCGTTCCAACAAAGGCGAGAGCCAAGAGGACAATGCCCTGGCTGTCAATTTAATGGCAGCAGAAGAAATTGGCCGTCAGCTTCGCCTACGCGACATGGGAGGTATCATCTGCATTGACTTCATCGATATGCACAAAGGGGAGCACCGCAAGGAACTCTTTGAAAAGATGAAGGAAGTCATGGATACCGATCGCGCGCGTCACAAAATCCTTCCCCCGTCAAAGTTTGGCTTGGTAGAGATCACGCGTCAGCGCGTTCGGCCTGCTCAACGCTTGGAGACCAAGGAAGAAAATCCGGACAGCTTAGTCGAAGCGCCCATCACGTTGATTGATGCGCTGGAGCAGAAGTTTGACCAAATCGTGGGCAAAATGCGCACCAAGAAGGACAAGTCGCCCATCTTCTTGCACGTTCATCCCTTCATTTATGCCTACCTCACCGCAGGATTTTGGTGGAAAGCGCGTTACCGTCAGTGGGCCAAATTGTATGGCCACACCCTGAAAATGGTGGAGCGCGATGCATTTAAAATGTTGGAATATCGCTTCACGGACGATCAAAACCGAAAGCTCGGGTAAGCGAATCCAAATGCATGCAAACAGGCGACCTTGGGGTCGCCTGTTTTATTTTTACCCCTATGGCCTTCCATCGCGAAAAAGTCTACGACCTAGAAACTGCTCGGATCCAAATCCGTAAGTACTGCACCTACCAGGAACGCTGCCAATCGGAGGTAGAGGAACGGTTGCGTTCCACGGGCTTGGTTCAAACGGCTCAGGACGATCTGCTCGCAGAATTGATCAGCGAAGGTTTCTTGTCGGAAGAGCGATTTGCGCGTGCCTTTGTCCGCGGCAAGCACCGCAGCAAGGGTTGGGGCAGAGTGAAGATTACGCATCACCTCAAAGCCAAACGCATATCGGCTCATTGCATTCAACTTGGTTTGTCTGAATTAGACCCCGAAAGCTATTTCCAGACCCTTACAGCCCTCCTAGCAAAATCTCAGCCTTGGACCACCCGCCTGGAGGAACAAACGGCCACAGCTGCCATGCAGCGCAAGGGCTATACCTGGGAGGAAATTGAAACCGCAAAGTCAGATCTCAGCGGCTGAAGAAAGGCCGTTTAGGCCCCAAAGGATTTTAGCGCCTCATGCAGTGCGGTCATGTGGGCTTCTTGCACATCGTAGTGGGTAACGACGCGAAGCCATTCGCGGTCCATGGCGATGATGCGTATGCCTTTAGCCGCCAAATGGGCTTGAAGCGCGGGCGCTCCGCCCGGCGATTCAATCCGGAAGAGCACCATGTTGGTGTGGCAAGGTTTCCGCTCTACCACATAGGAGAGTTGGGAAAGCCAGCCGTCAATGCGCTGGGCATTTGCATGGTCCTCTGCCAAGCGCTCCACGTGGTGATCCAGCGCATAAAGGCCAGCGGCCGCGAGGTAACCGGCTTGACGCATGCCGCCCCCAAAGCGCTTCCGAATGCGCTTGCCTTCGGCGATGAAATCCTTTGGCCCGAGGAGGAGCGATCCCACTGGGGCGCCAAGGCCTTTGCTTAGGCATATGGAAACGGAATCAAAAAAGTGGAGGTCTGAAGGCGTATCGCCTTCGCGGACGAGGGCATTGAAGATGCGTGCGCCGTCCAAGTGATACGCCAATCCGTGAGACTTAGCCGCTTCTCCAACCTCGCGCAAAAGGGGCAATCCCAAACTGGTACCACCGCCTTTGTTCGCAGTGTTTTCTAGAACGACCAAACGGGTAGGGGCAGCATGGACATCCATTTCGGGTTGAACGAGGCGATGGACATCGTTCGCGCTGAGGCGGCCGTAGGCGTCGCCGCCCGTTCGGATCTGTACCCCAGAATTAAAGGCAACCCCACCGCCTTCGTAGTTGTAGATGTGGGCTAAATGGGAGCAAATGACTTCGTCGCCGGGACGCGTATGCACCTTGATGGCGATTTGGTTGGTCATCGTGCCAGAAGGGCAGAATAGCCCTGCTTCCTGGCCAAACCGCTCGGCTGCAATGGCTTCCAGCTTCTTGACCGTGGGGTCATCGCCTAGGACATCGTCGCCCACAGGGGCAGCAGCCATAGCGGCATACATCGCAGCGGTCGGTCGGGTGACCGTATCGGATCGAAAGTCAGCGTCCATCATGGCCACAAGGTACTCCAGGTTGTACTTTTGCCCCATGGTTTCCAGCGAACAGATTAAGGATTTTCAAGAGCGCCTCAAAGGGCTACGAAGTTACTTGCGATTGAGTGAAAAGCGCATTCAGTTAGCCAATGAGGAGGAGCGCACGGCGGATCCGTCTTTTTGGGAAGATTCCAAGAAGGCGGAGCAAGTCATGAAGAAGATTCGCGAGATGAAGTACTGGATTCAGGGCTATGAAGCTTTGGAAGCCATGCTAGGCGAAGTGGAACTTTCCGTAGAGTTTTACCGCGAAGGAGAGCTTTCGGAAGCGGAAGTCGACCATATCGCCGACCAGTTGGAGGAGGAATTGAGCACGCTGGAATTCCGAAACATGCTCTCTGGCGAAGAAGACAAGATGTCGGCCGTGTTGCAAATCACCTCCGGTGCGGGCGGCACGGAATCCTGTGACTGGGCCGGTATTCTCATGCGCATGTACTTGCGCTGGGCCGAACGCACTGGTCACAAGGTTCGCGAATTGAACTACCAAGAGGGCGACGTTGCGGGGGTTAAAACGGTCACCTTGGAAATTGAGGGCGATTATGTGTTTGGCTATTTAAAAGGGGAAAACGGGGTGCACCGTTTGGTCCGTATCAGTCCCTTTGACAGCAATGCGCGCCGTCATACCTCTTTTGTGAGCGTCTATGTATATCCTTTGGTGGATGATTCTATCGATATTCAGGTCAACCTGGCCGAAATCGACTGGGACACCTTCCGTTCATCCGGCGCAGGGGGTCAGAACGTCAATAAGGTGGAAACGGGTGTTCGCTTGAAGCACCGTCCTACGGGCATCGTCATTGAAAACACGGAAACCCGTTCACAGCTTCAAAACAAGGAAAAGGCCATTCAATTGCTGAAATCTCGCCTCTACGAGATGGAGATTGAGGCGCGCAATGCCAAACGTTCAGAAATTGAAGCCGGCAAGAAGAAAATTGAATGGGGGTCCCAGATTCGCAATTACGTTTTGCACCCCTACAAACTGGTGAAGGACGTGCGTACTGGAATTGAAAGCACCGATCCGGACAGCGTTTTGGATGGGGAACTCGATGCCTTCCTCAAGGCTTATTTGATGTCGGACGGCTCTGGGGCGGGCGATGACGATTTGGATTTGGATTGATCCGCCGCGCGGTGAAGCAGGGCGTTCCTTCATTTTCGCCTAACATCCCTTGACTTCCTCCGTATCTTCGGGATCGCATGCGATCCCGGATTCTCTGGATTTTCCTTTGCTTCAGCCTTTTGGCTCAGGCGCAGCCGACTGAAATCAGCCGGCCAGGGATGGGTTTTATCCCAAATGAAGGGCAATGGCCTTCTGAAGTGCTCGCACAGGTTCCGACCGAAACCGCGCGTATTTGGATCCTTCAAGATGGCTTGCGCTTTGCCTTGCGCGGGCCTTCCGATGAGGACAGCGCCAGTATGTTTGTCTGCACAGAGCGCTTTGGAGGGGCGCAACCGGGCCGCTTCAAGGGAAGCAGTCCTTTGCCAGGGTACTTGTCCTATTTTTTCCCCTCTGGTTCGGCTGCTAAAGTGCCCCACTACGCCTCTGCTCAGGTAGATGGACTCTACCCAGGGGTCGTGTTGGAATTGGAGCTCAGTGTGGATGGCTTTCTAAAGACCACGTGGGAGGCAGAGTCGCCCCAAGCTTTGAAAGCGGTAGCATCAAAGTTTGATGGAGTAGGCGAAGGTGCCGCAAAGGGACGCTACCTACACTTTGACCTTCCTGTTGGTCAGCTTGCCATAGATCTGCCCCAAGCTGAAGGAAAGAATGGGGAAGTTCGCGCCCATTGGATGGCAAAAAATAACCTTTGGGTGCCCGTTGCCCAGGGGGCCACGCGAATCGATCCTGTCTACCGTTTTTCTACGTTTTCAGGATCGATTTCCGACAATTTTGGGTATACAGCAACGTATGATTTGCAAGGCCGAACTTGGGCTGGGGGCATCGCCTTTGGCGCTCAGTTTCCAGTGGTGAATGGCGTTCAGTCGAGTTTTGCTGGTGGGGGCACGGATGTGGCGTTAATGCTCTTTAGTTCGGACGGTACTTCCTTGGTTTGTGGTACGTACTATGGGGGCAACAACAAAGAACAGCCCCATTCCATGATGGTTGGACCGAATGGAGACTTGGTGGTGATGGGCGTGACGGGTTCCAGCAACCTCCCGCATCTATCGAACAGTTACGACAGCACTTTTGCTGGTGGCACCTCCATCAACGGAGGGGGACAATCGTTCAATCAAGGATCAGATATCTATGTGCTTCGCCTAGACTCTACGGGGAGCATACTTCAAGGGATGACCTATCTAGGGGGAACGGGGAACGACGGCATCAATTCGAGCTTGGTCTTCAATTACGGGGATCAAGCAAGGGGAGAGGTATTGGTTGCGGCTGATGGCATCTACATAGCCACTTCCACGTTGTCGAGCAATTTTCCATTTTCCGGGTACACGCATCACGGTATGCAGGATGGGGTTGTGGTCAAATTGGCCCCAGGGCTAGATTATGTGATTTGGTCCAACCATTTTGGGGGTCCTAATCCGGATGGCATTTTTGGAGCTGCCCTGCAAGAGGTTCAGGGCCAATGGAAGGTATTTACGGTAGGAGGGACTTTGTCCGATAGCTTGGGCAGTCCTACGGCTTATCGGCCTTTCCGTGAAGGCTTGCAAGATGCCTGGATACAGCGCCTGGATGCGTCCACCGGCATGTTGGAGAAGACAACGTATATGGGCACTACGGGGCCAGATTTGGCGTACATGATTGCCCTAAATCCGGAAGGTGCCCATAAAGCCATAGGGGATAGCGCTGCCATAGCGATAGTCGGCAATACCAAGGGCATTCTATCCCCTAGTCTAGGCCTCTGGAGTCAACCGATGTCGTCGCAGTTCATGGCGTGGTTTGGGCCAGACTTGGACACCGTGTATCGCTTGCAGACTTTTGGTTCTGGAACCACAAGCAGTATTAACACCTCGCCAACTGCTTTCATGCTGGATGCTTGCGGCTCCTTGTACTTCTCCGGTTGGGGAGGCTTAGCGAATAATGGAGGCAACACGCAGAACCTGTATACGACCGCTAATGCCTACCAAACCACGACAGATGGTAGCGACTTCTATTTCCTTGTCTTGAATCGGATGGGTGGCCCTTTATACGCCTCTTATTTTGGGGGTTCGCCATCTTATGAGCACGTAGACGGAGGCACTTCCCGTTTTGATCCGGAAGGCGTCATTCACCAGGCCATTTGTGCGGGTTGTGGTGGCAACTCCAACCTCCCGACCTTTCCGCACAATGCGTATTCATTGACGAACAATGCCGGCAACTGCAATATGGCCGCAGTTCAGATTGCCTTTGAGTTGCAGAGTGCCGGAGTGGACGTGCAATTGGTGGCAGATACTGTTTGCGCCGGGAACCTGGCATGGTTGACCGGGACGCTCGGCCTCAGTGATTCTGTATATGTCCAATGGGGGGATGGCTCCGTTACGGCCGGTGCCTTCAGTCCGCCATTTAGCCACAATTATCTTCAACCCGGCCCCTTCACGGTAACCGTGACCGCCTTTGATACAGTCTGTACCACCCAGTCTACCCAACAAGTAAATGTGTTCATCGGTTCCCCAGAGGCGCCCAATGCGGCTATGAACTTGGTCTATAGCCCCTGCGATACGGCCCTCCATGTGGAGTTGCATCCCACAGATTCTCTGGTGAGCAATGCACTGCTCGTTTATTGGGGCGATGGCAGCAGCCACTACGAACGTATGCAATGCCCGCTGATTCACAACTACCGGGGGGTGTATGGGCCGACGACTATTACCCTCATCGCCTTTGACACGCTGTGTGGAGCGAGCGATACGACCACTTATGTGGTGAGTTTCAGGCCTCCGTTGGGTGAGATTAATGGGGAGATCATTGTCAATCCCTGTGGGGATGCGCCTGTCATCACGGGCCAAGCAACAGCTAATTACGCCACGCATGTCTTGTGGTACCTCAATGGGTTTTCGAGCGCGCCGCTGGAAGGTAGGGAGCGCCTTTGGCAGGTGCCTGGACCGGGAACCTTCCAGGTGGCTATTGTGGTGTGGGACAGCATCTGCGATCGAGGGGATACGGCCATGTGGTCCTACGAGGTTATTTCGCCTGATTCTCCCGACGGTATTGTCTTCCCAAATATGTTTAGCCCCAACGATGACGGGGTGAATGACTTCTTTCGATTGAGCCAAGCCGCATCCAGTTCATTGGCTGATTTGAATGTGGTGATCTACGACCGTTGGGGACAAAAAGTGTTTGCCACAGTAGATCCTGCATTTGCATGGGACGGCCGTTTCCGAAACCGTCTCTTGCTAGACGGGGTGTATTTTTACGTCGCTCAATGGACCACCCAATGTGGGACGGCCGGCGAAGCCCATGGAAGCATCACATTGAATAAAACCTACTGATGACGGCAAAAGTCTACCACAATCCACGCTGCGGAAAAAGCCGCGAATCCCTAGCTTGGCTGGAAGCCAAAAGCATCCCATACGAAGTGGTGAACTACATGGATGAGC
>DLWR01000020.1:2630-10165 GCA_003444795.1 Cryomorphaceae bacterium | reverse complement strand
AAGCGTTGCGATCACTTCACCATCATTCACGGCAGGCTCAGCTGTGATTGAGTTTTCAGTGCCACAATCATTTCCACGAACTATACAATCCTGCGCAACATCAACTAAACGACGTGTTAGATAACCAGAGTTCGCAGTTTTCAACGCCGTATCTGACAGACCCTTCCGCGCACCGTGGGTTGAGTTAAAGTACTCAAGAACGGTCAAACCTTCTTTAAAGTTTGAGATGATCGGCGTTTCGATGATGTCACCATTCGGCTTGGCCATTAAACCACGCATGCCACCCAACTGCTTCATCTGGGTGACAGAACCCCGCGCACCTGAGTGCGCCATCATGTAAACAGAGTTCGGTTCGTTCTCTGCACCATTGTCGTCCTGACCAGGTGCTGAGATCGTGTTCATCATCGCGTCAGTGACTTTGTCGTTACACTTTGACCATGCATCAACAACTTTGTTGTACTTTTCGCCCTGTGTGATCAGACCATCCATGTACTGTTGTTCAAATTCTTTCACTTGGTCACGTGTTTCTTCAACGATATCCCATTTGTCGTTCGGTATAACCATGTCATCTTTACCAAACGAAATACCTGCCTTAAACGCTTCACGGAAACCCATGGTCATGATCTGGTCACAGAAGATCACAGACTCTTTTTGACCACAGTAACGATAAACCGTGTCAATAACGCGTTGAACGTCCTTTTTACGCAAAAGGATGTTCACAAGGTCAAACGGTGCCTTTGCATGTTTCGGCAATAACGCACCAATACGCATACGACCGGGTGTAGTTTCGTAACGCTTAACCACATCATTGCCATGTTCGTCCGCCTGCGGGACACGTGCCGTGATTTTCGCCTGTAGGTGAACCGCCCCTGAGTCGAGGCCATATTGCACTTCTTCGATTGAGCTAAACACCATGCCTTCACCCTTCATACCTTCTCGCATGATTGTGGTGTAGTACAGGCCCAAGATCATGTCCTGTGATGGAACTATGATCGGCGCTCCGTTTGCAGGTGACAGCACGTTGTTCGTTGACATCATCAAAACCCGTGCTTCCAGTTGTGCCTCAAGGCTCAATGGAACGTGGACCGCCATTTGGTCACCGTCAAAGTCCGCGTTGAAGGCCGTACAGGTCAAAGGGTGCAGCTGAATAGCCTTGCCCTCGATCATCTTAGGCTGGAAGGCCTGGATACCCAAGCGGTGCAGCGTTGGAGCACGGTTCAGAAGAACGGGATGGCCCTTCATGACGTTTTCCAAGATGTCCCATACGACCGCTTCGCGCTTGTCGATGATCTTCTTCGCAGACTTCACCGTTTTCACGATTCCGCGCTCGATCAACTTGCGAACGATAAAGGGCTTGTAGAGTTCAGCCGCCATGTCCTTGGGAAGACCACATTCATGGAGCTTCAAGTCAGGACCGATAACGATAACCGAACGTGCTGAATAGTCTACACGCTTACCCAACAAGTTTTGACGGAAACGACCTTGCTTGCCTTTCAAGCTGTCGCTCAAAGACTTCAAAGGACGGTTGCTCTCCGTCTTAACGGCGCTGGCTTTGCGCGTGTTGTCAAACAAACTATCGACAGACTCCTGGAGCATGCGCTTTTCGTTGCGCAAAATCACCTCAGGGGCCTTGATCTCCAACAAACGCTTCAAACGGTTGTTGCGGATGATCACACGACGGTAAAGATCATTCAAGTCGGAGGTAGCAAAACGGCCACCGTCCAAGGGCACCAAGGGGCGCAATTCAGGCGGGATGACGGGTACTACCTTGATGACCATCCACTCAGGCTTGTTCTCCAAGCGAGCATTGGCATCGCGCATAGCTTCAACTACTTGCAAGCGCTTGAGGGCTTCTTGCTTACGCTGCTGTGAAGTCTCACGGCTAGCGCGATCTCGCAGGTCGTAGGACATAGCATCCAGATCCAAACGCTGCAACAACATCAACAAAGCCTCAGCGCCCATTTTGGCGATGAATTTGTTGGGGTCGCTGTCGTCCAAGTACTGGTTCTCCATGGGCAAGCGATCCAAGGCGTCGAGGTACTCCTCTTCCGTCAAGAATTGCATGTGATCAAAGGCATTGCCTTCGTTGTCTACGGCCTCACCCGTCTGGATGACGATGTAACGCTCGTAGTAAATGATCATGTCCAACTTCTTGGTGGGGATGCCCAAGAGGTATCCCAATTTGTTGGGCAAAGAGCGGAAGTACCAGATGTGCGCTACGGGTACGACCAAACTGATGTGGCCGATACGCTCGCGGCGTACTTTCTTCTCGGTAACTTCTACTCCACAGCGGTCACACACGATGCCCTTGTAACGAATGCGCTTGTACTTGCCGCAGGCACATTCAAAGTCCTTTACGGGACCGAAGATGCGCTCGCAAAACAATCCGTCGCGTTCGGGCTTGTGAGTGCGGTAGTTGATCGTTTCGGGCTTCAACACTTCACCACTTGAGCGCTCCAAAAGGAATTCGGGAGACGCCAAACCGATCGTGATCGAGTCAAAGCTGCCGGAGGTTTGCTGTTCAATTTTACGCATGGTATTCAAAATGAGGTTGCCGATGAACGGATTAGTCTAAGGATACTTTCAAGCCAAGGCCTTGCAATTCGTGGAGCAAGACGTTGAAGGATTCGGGAATACCAGGTTCTGGCATTCGGTCTCCTTTCACAATGGCTTCGTACGTCTTCGCACGTCCTACGACGTCGTCCGACTTCACCGTCAAGATTTCACGTAGGATGTTGGATGCACCGAATGCCTCCAAAGCCCATACTTCCATCTCACCGAAACGCTGTCCACCGAACTGTGCCTTACCACCCAACGGCTGCTGCGTGATGAGCGAGTACGGTCCGATAGAACGCGCGTGCATCTTATCGTCCACCATGTGGCCGAGTTTCAACATGTAGATCACACCGACGGTAGCCTTCTGATCGAAGGGATTACCGGTGCCACCATCGTACAACTGGGTATGTCCAAACATGGGGATACCTGCAGCTTCCGTGTGCTGGGTGATTTCATCCAAGGTTGCACCATCAAAGATGGGGGTCGCGAACTTCTGACCGGTCTTCAATCCCGCCCAACCGAGTACTGTTTCGTAGATCTGACCGATGTTCATACGCGAGGGTACACCCAAGGGGTTCAAAACGATGTCCACGGGAGTTCCGTCCTCCAAGAAAGGCATGTCTTCTTGACGTACAATCTTGGCAACGATACCCTTGTTACCGTGGCGACCTGCCATCTTATCACCCACCTTCAGCTTGCGCTTCTTGGCAATGATAACTTTCGCCATCTTCACGATACCTGCGGGGAGTTCATCGCCCACGCTGATGGTAAACTTGCGGCGGCGGTATACACCCGCTACGTCGCTTACCTTGATTTTGTAGTTGTGCAACAAGGTGTCGATGAGCTTGTTCTTCTCATCGTCCGTGGTCCAGGTACCACCCGTCAAGTGCGTGTAGTCTTCGACTGCATTCAACACTTTCAAGGTAAACTTGGTGCCTTTTGGAATGACTTCCTCGTTCAAGTCGTTGGTCACACCTTGCGCCGTCTTGCCGCTCACCAATTTGGAAAGCTTGTCAATGAAGGTGATGCGGATTTCTTCCAACTGCGCATTGAATTCGAGCTCGAGTGCTTCCAATTCCTCCTTGTCACGAGCACGCTGGCGCTTGTCCTTCATGCTACGGCTAAAGAGTTTTTTGTCGATGATGACACCGCTCAAAGATGGAGAGGCCTTCAAAGAAGCATCCTTCACATCGCCGGCCTTATCGCCGAAGATGGCGCGGAGTAGTTTCTCTTCAGGTGAAGGATCGCTCTCCCCTTTTGGCGTGATCTTACCGATCAAGATATCTCCAGGGTTGACTTCAGCACCTATACGGATGATACCGTTTTCGTCCAAGTCCTTGGTGGCTTCTTCGCTCACGTTAGGAATGTCGGAAGTCAATTCTTCCATACCCAACTTGGTGTCGCGAACGTCCAAGGTGTACTCATCGATGTGGATAGACGTAAAGATGTCCTCACGCACTACGCGCTCGTTGATTACGATGGCGTCCTCGAAGTTGTACCCTTTCCAAGGCATGAAGGCTACGAGCAGGTTACGGCCCAAAGCCAATTCACCGCCTTGAGTAGCATAGCCCTCACACAATA
Organism: Cryomorphaceae bacterium; assembly: GCA_003444795.1. Taxonomy (GTDB): domain Bacteria; phylum Bacteroidota; class Bacteroidia; order Flavobacteriales; family Schleiferiaceae; genus TMED14. Next base: position 6,028 of record DLWR01000020.1, on the reverse strand, counting down.
CCTGACCACGGTCTACGCGCTCGCCTTTGGAAACAATAGGCTTGAGGTTGATAGTGGTGCTCTGGTTGGTCTTGAGGAACTTGGTCAACGGATACGACTTGGTCGCAGATTCAAAGCTGACGAGCTCGTCGTCTTCCGTGCGGTCGTATTCGATCACAATTTCATTCGCATCTACGTAACGAACGGTACCAGGACCCTCGGCGTTGATGAGCACGCGTGAGTCGTGGGCCACCTGACGCTCCAAACCAGTACCCACAATGGGGGACTCGGGGCGGAGCAAAGGCACCGCCTGGCGCATCATGTTTGATCCCATCAACGCACGGTTTGCGTCATCGTGCTCCAAGAAAGGAATCAAGGAGGCAGAGATAGAGGCAATCTGGTTGGGGGCAACGTCCATCAAGTCCACGCTTGCGGGCTCCACTACAGGGAAATCGCCTTCATCGCGGGCTTTGATTCGGTCGTTTACAAAGGTGCCATTCTGGTTCAGCGGAGCGTTAGCCTGTGCAATCACCTTTGCCTCCTCTTCTTCTGCAGAGAGGTAGATAGGTGCCACATCCAACTTCACCTTGCCGTCCGCTACCTCGCGGTAAGGGGTTTCGATGAAGCCCATGCCATTCACTTTTGCGAATACACAGAGGGAAGAAATCAAACCAATGTTTGGTCCTTCTGGAGTTTCAATCGGACAAAGGCGTCCGTAGTGCGTGTAGTGAACGTCACGTACTTCGAAGCCGGCGCGCTCGCGGCTCAAACCACCGGGTCCGAGTGCGGATAGACGACGCTTGTGCGTGATCTCGGACAAGGGGTTCGTTTGGTCCATAAACTGGCTCAGCTGGTTCGTTCCGAAGAAGGAATTAATAACCGAGCTCAGCGTCTTGGCATTGATCAGGTCGATCGGCGTAAATACCTCGTTGTCGCGCACGTTCATTCGCTCACGGATGGTACGAGCCATGCGGGCTAAGCCCACGCCAAATTGGTTGGCCATTTGCTCACCTACCGTACGAACACGGCGGTTAGACAAGTGGTCAATGTCGTCGATTTCTGCCTTGGAGTTGATCAATTCGATCAAGTACTTGATGATCGAAATAATGTCCTCCTTGGTCAAAACTTGCTTCTCTTTCTCGATTTCGAGGTTGAGCTTCTTGTTCAAGCGGTAACGACCGACTTCACCCAAGCTGTAACGCTGTTCAGAGAAGAAAAGCTTGTCAATGATGCCACGCGCGGTCTCCTCATCCGGCGGTTCAGCATTGCGCAATTGACGGTAGATGTGCTCCACAGCCTCGATTTCCGAGTTGGTGGGGTCTTTCTGTAGGGTATTGTAGATGATCGAGTACTCGCCTTCGATGATGTCCTCTTTGTGCAAAAGGATGGTAGCGACTTCCGCCTCCAAGATCATGTCCACGTGCTCCTTCTCTAGGATGGTGTCACGGTCCAAAATCACTTCGTTGCGCTCGATAGATACCACTTCACCGGTATCCTCATCGACGAAATCTTCGATCCACGTCTTGAGGACACGTGCCGCCAACTTGCGGCCGACAGTGCGCTTCAAGCCTGCTTTAGAAACTTTTACTTCTTCAGCCAGGTCAAAAATTTCCAAAATATCCTTGTCGCGTTCGTAGCCGATAGCGCGGAACAAGGTGGTCACGGGCAACTTCTTCTTACGATCGATGTAGGCATACATCACGTTGTTGATGTCCGTAGCAAATTCAATCCAGCTTCCCTTGAAAGGAATGACACGGGCCGAGTACAACTTGGTGCCGTTTGCGTGGAAGCTCTGGCCAAAGAAGACACCGGGTGAACGGTGAAGCTGGGAAACGATGACGCGTTCTGCACCATTCACAATGAAGGTGCCGCGTGGAGTCATGTAGGGAATAGTGCCCAAGTACACATCCTGGACGATGGTCTCAAAGTCCTCGTGTTCGGGGTCCGTACAGTACAATTTTAGGCGTGCCTTGAGGGGTACGCTGAAAGTTAGCCCGCGCTCGATGCATTCCATCTCGCTGTAACGGGGGGGATCGACGAAGTAGTCGATGAATTCCAATACAAACTGGTTGCGGGAATCGGTAATGGGGAAGTTTTCGTTGAAGGTTTTGAAAAGGCCTTCATTGGATCGATCCTCAGGTTTGGTATCGATCTGAAAAAAATCCCGGAACGACTTGATTTGGATATCAAGAAAATCCGGGCAATCCGCCTGTGCGAAGGTTGAGGAGAAATTGATTCGCGGTTGAACGTGCGCCATGGAGCTCGACAGATTGATGAATATGATTTGAAATACGAAAAGGTTTAGGCCTTGAAACAGCGTTTCAAGGGCCTAAACCTGAGGTTTTAAGAGAACTCTTACTTGAGCTCTACTTCAGCACCAGCCTCTTCAAGTTGCTTCTTGAGGGCTTCTGCTTCGTCTTTGCTAACGCCTTCCTTGATAGGAGCAGGTGCAGCATCAACAGCGTCCTTAGCTTCTTTCAAGCCAAGACCGGTCAATTCTTTAACTACCTTAACAACAGCAAGCTTAGAAGCACCTGCGTTCTTGAGGATTACGTCGAAAGAAGATTTCTCTTCAGCAGCAGCTTCGCCACCACCAGCAGCGGGGCCAGCAGCAACTGCAACAGCCGCAGCAGCGGGCTCGATGCCGTATTCTTCTTTCAAGTAGGTTGCCAATTCATTGACTTCCTTCACGGTCAAGTTGACCAATGAGTCTCCGAGGGATTTGATATCAGCCATTTTTGGTTGAGTTTGAGAGTTTTCGATTTAAAAAATGCACGTAGTGGAAGCGTGAGTGCGTACAGAGGTTAGGAATTGCGCTCTTCCAGCGCCTTGATCAAACCAGCGATGGTTTGACCACCACTTCCTTGAAGACCAGAAAGAACATTCTTGATCGGGCTCTGCAACAGCAGGATAACGTCCCCAATCAATTCGTTCTTAGACTTCAAGTTCGTGAGTGTTTCAAGCTGAGAGTCACCAATGAAGATGGCTTCCTCCACGTAGGCTCCCTTCAAGATGGGCTTTTGGCTCTTCTTGCGGAATTCCTTGATCAATTTTGCAGGCGCATTTCCAGCTTCTGCAATCATGATGCTTGAGTTGCCCTTGAGAACGGTAGAAAGCTCACCAAAATCTTTGGTAGAGCGCTCCATAGCCTTCTTCAAGAGAGCGTTTTTCACAACGGTCATCTTGATGTCCGCTTTGTGGCAGGCACGACGCAAGTTGCTCGTGTTTTCTGCATCCAAACCGGCGATGTCCGTGATATACACCGTAGCCGAGGATTCCAGGGCTGCGGTGATAGAGTCGATCAGTTGATTTTTTTCTTCGCGCGTCATGAGACTATCACATTAGGCGTTTTTGGCTTCAACGGGAACACCAGGACCCATAGTAGGGCTCAAGGTGATGCTCTTGATGTAGGTGCCCTT
>DLWR01000020.1:0-2329 GCA_003444795.1 Cryomorphaceae bacterium | reverse complement strand
TCCTTGATTTGCTCTGCTGTGAATGACACCTTGCCAATACCGGCGTGTACGATGCCATAACGGTCCACTTTAAAATCAATCTTACCGGCTTTAACTTCTGCAACTGCTTTAGCTACATCCATCGTTACCGTACCAGTCTTTGGGTTGGGCATCAAACCGCGTGGGCCCAAGAGTCGGCCCAAAGGACCCCATTTGCCCATCGCTGCAGGAACCGTGATGATAACATCCACATCGGTCGAACCTGCTTTGATCTTGTCCAAGTACTCGTCCATACCCACGAAATCCGCACCGGCTTCTTTCGCCTCAGCTTCTTTATCGGGGGTTACCAAAGCCAAAACGCGAACGGTCTTACCTGTTCCGTTGGGAAGGCTAACCACACCGCGCACCATTTGATTGGCTTTACGGGGATCAACACCCAAACGAACGGCCAAATCGACCGAACCGTCAAACTTGGTAGTACTTACTTCCTTTACCAAAGCCGAAGCCTCGTCCAAGGAATAGAATTTACCGGGAACAATTTTCTCCTGGGCGGCTTTTGCCTTTTTCGTCAATTTTGCCATGATTCAGAATTAATTGTTGCTCGGTTTTACTCCAGTTACCGTAATACCCATGCTGCGAGCTGTACCCGCTACCATAGACATTGCAGAATCAATCGTGAAGCAGTTCAAGTCGACCATTTTATCTTCTGCGATGGCCTGAACTTGCGCCCACGTTACCTTGCCCACTTTCTCGCGGTTAGGTACACCTGATCCGCCCTTCAGTTTTGCCGCTTCCAATAATTGAACAGCCACTGGGGGTTGCTTTACGATGAAATCAAAAGACTTGTCTGTATAGACCGTAATAACTACGGGTAACAGCTTGCCTTGCTTTTCTTGCGTACGTGCGTTGAATTGCTTGCAGAACTCCATGATGTTCACGCCCTTCGCACCCAAGGCAGGACCTACGGGAGGAGAAGGGTTCGCGGCACCACCACGAACTTGCAGCTTGATCATCGCACTGATTTCTTTCGCCATTTTCTGTTGTTCGTATTTGCTTTATTTGACAGCTTCTGTCCCGACGCAGTTGGAAGCTCTGCTATGGAACGAACGGGAGCTCACACCGTTTTAACTTTCTTTCTCGACTTGCATGAAGCTGAGCTCCAAGGGGGTACGACGGCCAAAGATCTTGACCATGACTTCCAGCTTGCGCTTGTCTTCATGAATTTTTTCAATGGTTCCCACAAAATCGCGGAATGGACCGTCGATGACTTTCACCGACTCGCCCAGAACGAATGGAATGGCAACCTGCTCTGCAGATTCTGCCAATTCGTCCACCTTGCCCAACATGCGGTTGACTTCTGCCAAACGCAGTGGGGTGGGTTCCCCGCCTTTGGTCTCTCCAAGGAAACCAATAACGCCAGGGATATTCTTTAAGGTGTGCACAAATTCCCCGGTCAAAACGGCTTCTACCATAATGTAGCCGGGGAAGAAGTTGCGCTCTTTGAGCACCTTCTTTCCGTTGCGAATTTGGTAAACTTTTTCCGTGGGGATAAGTACCTGACCCAACAAATCGGACATGCCTGTGCGGGCCATTTCCGTTTCGATGTAGTGCTTGGTTTTCGTTTCCTGACCACTAATGGCCCGAACTACATACCACTTCATTCCTTCGCTCATGAGATTAGGCAAAAAGCGTGTAAATGAAGTCGAACACTTGAGTAATGACCTTGTCCATGGCAAAAATGGCCAGCGCAAATACCAAAGACCCTGCGATGACCACTAAGGTGCTCTTTTGCAAGCTGATCCACGTAGGCCAAGTCACGCGGTGCATGAACTCAGAATAGGACTCTTTTAGATATTGACGAATTGTTTCCATGGTTTTCCCTTGGTTTGACGTTTTATGCACGGGTGGAGAGATTCGAACTCCCATCAATGGTTTTGGAGACCACTATTCTACCCTTGAACTACACCCGTAGATGGAAAAAGGCATCCCGGAAAATCCGGGATACCTTACTTCCTTCTTTGATGTACAATTACCCGATGATCTCAGTTACCTGACCTGCACCTACGGTACGACCACCTTCGCGGATAGCGAAGCGGAGACCCTTGCTTACTGCAACAGGAGCGATCAAGTTAACGTCGATAGACAAGTTGTCACCAGGCATAACCATCTCCACGCCAGCGGGGAGCATGATTTCACCAGTAACGTCTGTCGTACGCAAGTAGAACTGGGGACGGTACTTGTTGTGGAAAGGAGTGTGGCGACCGCCTTCTTCTTTCTTCAAAATGTACACCTCAGCCTTGAACTTGCTAGCAGGCTTCTGTGAGCCGGGCTTACAGATTACCATACCACG
>DLWR01000170.1 GCA_003444795.1 Cryomorphaceae bacterium | reverse complement strand
GGTGTGCAGCAGGTTTGGGCGGAAAGCTGGCCATGCTTACCTATGGGCCCTACACCGCGCAGGCCTTGGCTTTAGACGCGGGTCTGCTGTGGACGCTCGATTCGGGCCGAACCTCCTTCGGCCTGGTGGTTAAAAATGCGGGTCGAAGCATTGAGTATTTTGCCTCGGAGCGAGAATCCCTCCCAATGGATGTGCAAGTGGTGCTCTCCCAGAAATTGAAGCATGCGCCCTTTCGCTGGAATTTGGCCTATACGCATCTGCAGCGTTGGGATATGCGGTACCTAGATCCTCAATTGATCACGAAAGACCCACTTTCCGGCGAAGTCACCGTTCAAGAAATCTCCATATGGAACAATGCCCTGCGCCACCTCCATCCCAGTGTAGAAGCGCAATTAGGGGGTCGAATTTTTGTGCAAGTCGGGTATGACGTACGACGCCAAATGGAAATGCGCCTCCCAACGCGTCGAAGCAATCCGGGACTGAGTTTTGGCCTAAGTTTGCAAACCGCTAGAATGGCCTACCAATATGGTTCGGCCGTGTACCACGTTGCTGGACGATTGAACCAATTCACCCTCATACGCCGCCTCTAAGACTATGATTATCGCTATCGACGGATTTTCTTCCACCGGCAAGAGCACGGTGGCTAAACGCCTCGCACAAGCGCTGAACTTCATCTACGTGGATACGGGAGCTATGTACCGAATGGTGGCACTCGTCGCGATCCGGGAAGGCTGGGTACAAGACGGCTACCTTGACGAGGCTGCTCTTGTGAACCATCTCCCTGCCATTTCTCTTGATTTTAAACGCGGGTCCCAAGGCAGGAATTTGGCGGTTCTCAATGGAGAGGTGGTTGAAGCGGAGATTCGCACCATGGAGGTCAACCGCATTGTTTCCCGCGTGTCCTCCATTCCCGCAGTCAGACGTCAATTGGTCGCCCAGCAACAGCGCATGGGCCAAGGGCAGAGCCTAGTGATGGACGGTCGCGACATCGGCACGGTGGTATTCCCCCATGCGGAGCTTAAAATTTTCATGACGGCAGATTCGGACATTCGAGCGGCACGTCGCCTAGAAGAATTGCGCTTTAAGGGCGACGCTACCGTCACCTTAGCGGAGGTGAAGACCAATCTGCTTCAACGCGATGCTCAGGATCAGGGTCGCTTAGATTCGCCCCTTCTGCAAGCAGAAGATGCCCGCATTCTGGACAATTCGCACATCAGTCCCGATGAGGTATTTCAGATCGCCTACGACTGGGCGCTTGAACTCCAGTAGTTCCCTGGTAAATAGTCTCTAAGCGCGCTTTGGAATGCGTGCAATTAGCGTCTCACCGCCTTTGGGCTTATCCCCGATTTTCGCCACGATTTCAGCATCCATGGGCAAGTAGATGTCCATGCGTGAGCCAAATTTGATGAAGCCAAATTCATCGCCCGCACTGTATTCTTGGCCCGGCTGGCTGTAGAGACAAATGCGGCGCGCAAGGGCACCTGCTATTTGGCGGAAGAGCACCGGTCCAGTATGTGGATGATCCAAGACGACGGTGCTGCGTTCGTTTTCTGTCGAGCTCTTCGGATGCCATGCCACGAGGTATTTGCCTGGATGGTATTTGGCATAAGCCACCTTGCCAGCCACGGGAACGCGGTTCACGTGCACATTCAAGGGAGACATGAAGATGGAGATCATCTTGCGCTGATCCTTGAAGCATTCGGTTTCTAGTACTTCCTCGATGAGTACGACATTTCCGTCCACGGGCGCAATGACGTCACCGGGTTCGGCCACCGTGGTACGCGGAGGATTGCGGAAAAACTGCAGCACAAGGATGTACAGTACGAGCGCAAGGATCAAGTAGGCTTGGGTTAGCCATTCGATCTGCACCCATTGGTCCAAGGCGACATAGGGGAGCCCAAGGATGATGAGCGCAATAAAGAGGGATTGATAGCCTTCGCGGTGAATCATGCGACGAGAATAAGAGATTGAAGAAGTGCAACAACAATGACGCTCAAGAGAAAACTGTCAAAGCGGTCTAAAAAACCGCCATGGCCCGGGAGAAAAATCCCGGAATCCTTGATGTCTGCTAAACGTTTGAACTTGGAGCCCACTAAGTCCCCCACCGGAGCCGTCAGGGTAATGACGAGGGGCAGGAGCCAAGCATAACGTGGCCAGGTGGCTGGTTCGGTAAAGCTGGAAATGGGGCCATCCATTTGCACGAGGTATGCGGCGCCCAAAAGGAGGGTGAAAAGTCCTCCCGAAATGGCCCCTTCCCAGGTCTTCTTCGGGGATAAGCTGGGTGCGAAAGGCGTTCGGCCCAGCAAGCGTCCCCCAACATAGGCCATGGAGTCGCTGATCCAAATGAGCAAAAAGATGGAGAAGAGGATGAAGCCAGCGGTTTCGCCCCAGGTATTTATTAGGGAGTAGGTGGACCAGCCAGCCAACAGGGCATAGGATACGCCTGCGAGTTTTTGGGGAGCGCTTAGGCGTTCCATTTGGAGAAATTCCCAGGCTACGCCCAGCAAAGGGAGGGCTAAGAGGTAGGGGGACCAAGGCCGACCGTTGCAAATCCAAAAGATAGCCAAGGCGTACACCGCGCCCCATAGACTTCGCTGCATCATGCGTTTTCGGGGAATAATAGGTCTTCCATCAGGAAGAAGTAGACCTGGCGGCCTTTGTTGGGGTCCACTTTGGCCTGCATAACGCTCTCATCGAGCTTGCCTTTGAGGGTGATAATCGCACGAGGACGTTGTTCCCGGTGCGATTTATTGATGGCCGCCATGCCGTCCGAAAGACTGTTGACTACCTGAGAAACACGTGCAAATACGAGGTGAATTCCAGGCAGTTGCGCAAACTTCAATCCTTGGGTTTGCAAGTCAGAAATCATGATGCCGCCCGTTTGTGCGATGGCTGCGTGGCAGGAAGAGGCCATAGCTTGTGTGTCTTCATGGCATTCAGTGCTCACCTGAAGGCCTGCCTGTTGAAACCATGCGACTAAGCTTTTTTCGGGCACAAAGAAGGTGGATTGCTGGCATTCAGCTGCGGCACCCCGCAAGTTCTGAACCACCTCTTCTTGACTTCCACAGTACATGAAGTAGCCGCCACCATCTGTGAACTTCTTCACAAAGGTCAAATCCACCGGATCGTCCTGCTGGGCAATGTACTTTCCAGCAGCATCTTTGGTCTCCGAAACACTGTGTTCCGGGGCCCCGCTGAGGATTGCCATAAATTTTCCGATGAAACCGGCCATACTGCTGAAATTCCCCGGAAAATTAGTGAATCTTGTGCGTTTCCTTAATCCTTCTTTGGATTCTCGTCTGCAGAATTTTCAACGTGGTCGGAAGACGACGCTTCATCTGCCACCACGGGGGTAGCTTCAAAGGGAGTTTCCATGGACTAAACGGGTTGGGCAGTCTCCTCGGAAGCAGAACTTTCACGGTTTTTCTCTTCCAAAGCGGCTTGCACTTTTTCTTCCGCTGTTAACCATGGACGCTTGCCGAAGATGGTTTCCAAGTTTTCTTTGAAAATCACTTCATGCTTGAGCAATTCCTCTGCGAGTGCGGAAAGCTTGTCCTGGTTATTACGCAAAATTTGCTTGGCGCGTTCGTATTGCCCTTCGATAATAGCGGAAATTTCTTCGTCAATCAGTTGCGCCGTCTTTTCACTGTATGGTTTGTCAAACTGGTACTCATTCTGACCACTGGAATCGTAGTACGTGATGTTGCCAAGCTTTTCGTTCAAACCATAGATGGTCACCATGGCACGCGCTTGCTTCGTGACTTTCTCCAAGTCGCTTAAAGCACCCGTGGTAATCCGGCCAAAGATGACTTCCTCCGCAGCGCGGCCTCCCATCGTAGCGCACATTTCGTCCAGCATCTGAGCGGTAGAGTTGAGTTGGCGCTCTTCAGGAAGGTACCAGGCCGCACCCAATGAACGTCCGCGCGGTACGATGGTCACCTTCACCAAAGGCGAAGCGTGCTCTAGCAACCAGCTGACGGTGGCATGGCCTGCCTCGTGGTAGGCAATGACTTTTTTCTCCTCGGGTGTGATGATTTTGTTCTTCTTTTCTAGGCCTCCGACGATGCGGTCTACGGCATCCAAGAAGTCTTGCTTTTCTACCGCTTCCTTGTTTTTGCGTGCAGCCACAAGCGCCGCTTCGTTACACACATTGGCG
>DLWR01000051.1 GCA_003444795.1 Cryomorphaceae bacterium | reverse complement strand
CTTGACGATAATGTTTTCAATGTCCTGAAGAGATTCAAATTCACCCAAGACACGGACGTTGCGTCGGTAGCCATCGACCAACAAGTCGCCGCCTGAAATAGACATATTCTCATTCTGAATGGCACCGGAGATGTCGCGGAAGGAGATGTTCATCGACTCCATCTTTTGCACGTCGACCATGATGCGGACCTCTTTGTCATCAATGCCGCGGATGTCCACAGAGGTGATGGCGGAAAGGTCCTCAATTTCCTCCTTCAGGTATTCGGCGTAGTCCTTCAACTGATCGCTGGTATACTCCCCGGAGAGGTTGATGTTCATGATGGGCAGGAGCTCACCAATATTGAGGTCAAAGATGTTGGGGTCTGCAGGCAAGTCTTTGGGGAAGTCAGGCGTTGAGCGTGCTGCGTCCACTTTGTCCTTCACTTTGCGCAAGGCCTCGTTGACAGGTACGTCAAAGTTGAACTTTACCTGAATGGTCGAGTAACCTTGGATAGAGGTCGAGCTCACTTCGTCCACCCCGGAAATACTCTTGATTTGCTTCTCGAGCGGGCGGGTGATGAGGCGCTCAATGTCCACAGGGGAGTTTCCGGGATAGACCGTACCCACGTAAATGGTGGGCTGGGCAATTTCAGGAAAACTTTCGGCGGGCATGGCGCGGTACGCGGCCAAACCGGCAACGAAAATGATGACCGTTAATACGCCCACTGTGATGCGGTTGCGCACTGCCCAGTCCGTGATGCCAAAACGGCGCATCAGTGTAGTTTGCTGTTCGGACATGGTTTAGTACAATTTTACCGTTTGGCCGGGTTGAACAGATCGAATGCCGCGGTCCACGACCTTCTCGCCAGGGGCAATACCAGACTTGACTTCTGTCAAATCGTTGTTTGCCACGCCGAGCACCAGGTCACGGCGCTCAATGCTACCGATGTCCCCGTTGGCCACGTACACATAGGTGTAATTGACGCCTTTCGTGTCTTGTAAGATCAAGCGATTTGGCACGGTGATGGCGCTATCGGCGGTATAGTCCTTCAAGGCAACCGATGCCATCATGTTGGCCTTAAGATTACTGTTTTTGGGAAGCTCTACAGTAACGCCAAACGTGCGACTTCCCGCATTGATGAAGTTCCCAACCGCACTAATTTTTCCTGCTAGATCCAGGTTGATGGCAGAGAAGTGCATGTCCACTTCATCTCCTTTTTCAATGCGTTGGATGTAGATTTCAGGTACTTGCATGTCCAAGCGCAGACCGCCATCCCCCACGATGCGAACCATAGGCATGCCAGGTGCAGCTGCTTCGCCTTCTTTGGCGAATACTTGGTCCACCACGCCGTCAAAAGGAGCCGTTACCGTGGTCATGGCCACTTGGCGCGAAACCGCCGTTAAGCGCTTTTGCAAGGCTTCAAATTGCGTCTTGGCTTGCAAGTATTGCACTTCGCTGCCAATCTTTTGCTCCCAAAGGCGCGACTGCTTTTCAAAAACAGACTGGGCCAAAGTCAACTGAGTTTTCACTTCGGCGAGGCTGGCTTGGGCTAAGGATGCATCGAGAGCCACCAAGACTTGACCTGCGAGAATGCGCTCGCCTCCTTTTACGTTGACGCGAGAGATGGTGCCTGGCATTTCGGGAAAGAGCGTCACGGACTTGTCGGAGACTACCGTTCCGTAAACATCAAAAGAGTGATCAAATCCCCCTTTGGTTACATCGTAAATAGTCACACTAGCAAAACTGCGCGTAGAGTCCGCTGCGGCCAATTGAAGGTCAATATCTGCCAGTTGGGCCTTGAGCGTTTCAATGGCACCTGCGATGGAGTCACGACGAGCATTCAATTGGTCTACGTCCGATGAAGGTGTAGAAGTGCTGCATGCAGTCATGAGGGCTACAAGAACAGTAAGGATGGACAGGTTTTTCATAGGATTATTGGACAGTTTGAAGGTTGTAGGCACCCATAGATTTCTCCAAGGCTACACGTTTGTTGAGTGCGGAATTGGCCGCCTGAAGCATGGCGGCGACGCTTTGTTGGTACTGAGAAGACGCTTGGCTGAATTCCATGCTGGATGCGACACCTTCCACCAATTTGGTTTCTGTGTTTTTCATCACGCGCTGGGCCAAGGCTACATTTTGCACCTGAATTTGGTAGACCTTCAGAGCGTTGGCGTATTCTGCACGGGCTTGCTCGTTTTGGAGCTTGAGAGCATTCTCCGTGTTGGCAAGCAAAATGTCCAACTCTTGCAATTTGATGTGTTGCTCTTGGACGCGTGCAATTTTTCGGCCCGAACTAAAGAGCGGAATTTGCGCGGACAAATTCCATGACTGGAACATGGTATTGTTCGCAGAGGTGCCGTTGGGATCGTACACATTAGCGGATTCGCTCACAAACTGGCGGTTATAGGCATATCCGGCATAAAGCTTGGGCAGGAATTGCATCTTCTCGTTTTGAAGATTGAGGTATTGGCCCTTGCGGTTGGTGCTGAGTTGGCGGTAGTCAATGTGGTCTTCCACTTTGAATGGAGCACCGAGGAGGGCTTGACCGCTCTCGGCCTGAACTAGCAAACTTTCCAAGGAGGTTGTAAGACTTAGCGCTGTTTCTGGCGCAATACCACATTGAAGTTTGAGCAGCTGTTCTGCAATGTGGATTTGGCTTTCTAGATTGGCCAAATTCGCCTCCAAATTGTGGTAGACAATGGACAACTGATCCACATCCTCTTCGGCCATAAACCCTTCGGCTTGCATGGCTTGCATACTCTTCAAGGTGCTGGCCGTATTATTCATAGTGGCCTGAAGCGCAGCTGCATTTTCGCCCAAAATCACGCGCAGATGATAGGCCTGAGCCACCTGTTCGCGAACATTAATGGTGGTCTTTTCATGGGAGTCCTCCGCCATGTCGCGCAGGACATTGGTCGCTAGCAAGGCCACGATATAGGAACCGTCAAACACCAATTGATTGACCGACAAGTTGGCCACGGAATTATACCGGGTACCAAACTGCAATTTGTCAATGACACCATCTTGGTTGATGTCGAAGAACTGTGCGGGCAGTTCAATATTGTCCGTGTAATTGCCCCCCATGTTGACAGAAGGCAGGCCCAAAGCAATGTTTTGGATCAACACCTTTTCGGCGACTTCCTTTTCCAAGGATTGAACTTGGATCTGCGCATTGTGTTCCAAGGCGTAGGATATGGCCTGGTCCAGCGTCAGCTCCAAGCGCTGTTGTCCCATAGCGGACAGGCTGCCTGTAGTCAGGGCCAGAAGGAGAATTCGGAGTTTCATTAGGATTTGGAGGATTGGAGTTCTTGTAAATAGGCAAGCCCTTGCGCGGTGGCAATGGACCGAATGTGCAAAAGCAAACTATAGTGAAGCATTTCGCCGCGTGGGGCCGGATCGTCACCCATCTGGGGATCTTCCATGATGCCCACCATGGTGTTGTAGCGAATGAGTGCGGTGCGTTCCACGTTGAGGTCTTCGCGGTACAACTTTTGGCTAATCCCGCGTTGCAGATTGGCCGTGCTGGTTTCAATCATCATGTCACGGCGGGCATTCATCATCCACTCATAGGTTTCGGGATGGTACTTTTTCAATGCGAAGAGGAGGCGCGTGCCGTAGTTTTTTAGAACCTCTTCTTGAATGCGCTGAACTTCAAAGAGCTCGTCGATGGCATTTTCATAAAGACTCGCCTGCTCCATGAACTGCTTGCTCTTGGAGGCGAAGATGTACTTGGCGGCTTGATCGACCAGATCCCCCTTGTTGCTAAAAAAAGTGTAGAGGGTTTTCTTGCTCATGGCGAGCTCGCGAGCAACATCGTCCATATTAATGGCCCGAATGCCAAAGCGCTGGAAGAGCTCCATGGTGCGCGAAAGAATACTATGTCGGGGATCCTGTTCCATAAAATCGCAAATCGGGGGCAAAGGTCGTGCCACTTTTACCCATTGGAAACATTTAGTGAGTAAAAATGTTTCCTAAGGGAGATGATTTTTTTGAAAAAAGAACCAAAAGAGGGTCAGAAACTCTTCCTGAAGCCGACCAAGACTGCGGGATTTTGCCCATTTTTGCAGGAGGGAAGTCCCATTTTGCATCATACATCATGCCAACATTAACCGTTTCTGAAATTCTGCGTCAGCCCAAAGTGGGGGACATCGTAACCGTAAAAGGATGGGTTCGGACCTTTCGTTCCAATCGCTTTATCGCCCTCAACGATGGCAGCTGCCAAGGCAATCTGCAGGCAGTCGTAGATTTTGAGGCTTTCCCCGAGGAATTGCTCAAGCGTGTTACGACGGGTGCAAGCCTGGCCATTACTGGTGAACTCGTGGCCTCACAGGGTGCCGGCCAAACCGTAGAAATTTCCGTGCAAAAACTGGAAGTGCTAGGTGACTGCCCCACGGAAAGCTACCCCTTGCAGCCCAAGCGGCATTCTCTGGAGTTCCTGCGTGAGATTGCGCATTTGCGGATGCGGACTAACACCTTTGGCGCGGTCATGCGAGTACGCCATGCGGCCGCTTTTGCCGTGCATCAATTCTTCAACGACCAAGGGTTCTTCTACCTAAATACCCCCATTATCACGGCGAGTGATGCGGAAGGTGCAGGGGAGCTCTTTCGCGTAACTACGCTGCCCGCAGACGGCGCGCCGAAGAAGGAAGATGGAACGACGGATTTTTCGGAGGACTTCTTTGAAAAGCCCACGAACTTGACTGTTAGCGGTCAATTGGAAGGCGAATTAGGCGCCATGGCGTTGGGCAAGATTTACACGTTTGGTCCCACTTTTCGGGCGGAAAATTCCAATACAACGCGTCACTTGAGCGAGTTCTGGATGATTGAGCCCGAAATGGCCTTCTTTGACCTGAATGACAACATGGAGCTGGCAGAAGCTTTTTGCAAGCACATCATACGCTATGTTTTGACGCATTGTCAGGAGGACTTGGCCTTCTTGGATCAGCGTTTGGAACAAGAAGAAAAATCCAAGCCCCAAGACCAACGCAGCGGACAGGGCCTCCTGGAAAAACTTCAGTTTGTGTTGGACAACCCCTTTGTGCGCTGCACCTACACGGAGGCCATCGACATTTTGAAAGACTCCAAGCCCAATAAAAAGGGCCAGTTCAAATACCCCATTGAAGAATGGGGAGCCGATTTGCAGTCGGAGCATGAGCGCTTCTTGGTGGAGAAGCACTTTAAGTCGCCTGTGATCTTGTTTGACTATCCGGCCAAAATCAAGGCCTTCTACATGCGCCTGAATGAGGATGGAAAAACCGTTCGCGCCATGGATGTCCTCTTCCCCGGAATTGGCGAAATCGTCGGCGGAAGTCAACGTGAGGAACGCCACGATGTCCTCGTGGAGAAAATGCAAGCGGTGGGCATTGAGCCAGAACTATTGGGTTGGTACCTCGATACCCGCAAGTTTGGAACCTGTGTCCACAGTGGTTTTGGCCTCGGCTTTGAACGAATGGTCCAGTTTGTGACAGGTATGGGTAATATCCGAGACGTCATCCCCTTCCCGCGCACCCCGGGCAACGCAGAATTCTAAGACCCTATGCTCAAGCAAACGCTTAGCCAACGCCTACAGCAAAAGCTGTCACCGCAGCAGATTCAACTGATGAAGTTGATTCAGCTGCCTACGCAGGCATTGGAAGAGCGTATTCAAGAGGAGATGGAAATCAATCCGGCCTTGGAAGATGGTCCGGAAGCCCCCGATACCCAAGACGAGTTGAGTGCGGATTGGGAAGACGAGGTCGGGAACGATGAGGGCGATTACGATCCCATGGACGATTATCTCAGCGATGATGAAATCCCGGATTACAAGCTTCAATCCAACAACTATTCGGCGGACGATGAGTCATACGAAGCCCCGGTGGTAGTCGGAAAGGACATGAGCGATCTGTTGAAGGAGCAGCTGGCCATGCGCTCTTTGTCCCCTCAAAAGGAAGCGCTCTGTAAGTATCTCATTGGCACCTTGGAGGACGATGGCTATCTCCGCCGAGAGCTCGTCGACATTGTGGATGATTTGGCCTTTTCCATGGGCATTTTCATCGATGTTCAAGAATTGGAGGCAGCCTTAGAGGTCATTCAAAGCATGGAGCCTTCAGGGGTGGGTGCGCGCGATTTACAGGAGTGTCTAGCCCTTCAGCTGGAACACCGGGATCCCACGCCCAACACGGAATTGGCGCTTCTTATCGTCACAGATCATTTTGATGCATTAGCCAAGCGTCACTATGCGAAAATGATGGCGCAACTGGAGGTGAGCGAGGATGTCCTAAAGGGAGCGCTGGATGAAATCGGTCGCCTAAATCCCAAGCCGGGTCATACGGCTGAAAGCGGTTCGCATGCCACCCAAACCGTCATTCCCGACTATACTATTCAAGTAGTAGACGACCAGCTTGAGCTTCGCTTGAACGGCCGAAATGCGCCTGAACTGAACGTCTCCCGAGAGTACAAGGACATGCTTCAACACTACAAGAAAGCCAAATCTTTTGGGTCCGAACAAGAGAAGGAGGCCTTTCAATTTGTCAAGCAGAAATTGGATTCAGCCAAGTGGTTTATTGATGCCATAAAACAGCGTCAGCAAACCTTGATTTTGACCATGTCTGCCATCATGCGTTTCCAGGAAGAATACTTTCTGACGGGAGACGAGCGCAAGTTGAAACCCATGATTTTGAAGGACATTGCCGATGATGTCGGCATGGACATTTCAACCGTCAGCCGCGTAGCAAGCAACAAGTACGTTCAAACTCCTTTTGGGACTTTTTTAATTAAAAATTTCTTCAGTGAATCCATGCTTAATGCGGAGGGAGAAGAAGTCAGTACTCGCGAAATCAAAAAGATTTTAGAAGACAGCATTGGGGATGAGGATTCACGTAGGCCATTGACCGATGACGCTTTAGCTAAATTGCTGAAAGACAAGGGCTATCCCATAGCTCGACGCACGGTGGCCAAGTACCGTGAACAGCTGGGGATCCCGGTCGCGCGCTTGCGTAAAACGCTTTGATAAGAGCGTTCAATCATTCTTGACCAACATTGACCCATTGAAGGCCTGAAGTAGGGGTGAATAACCTATTTTCGTAAGGCTGAAAAATATCCGCAACATGAAACGACTATTTCTTGCCTTTTTATTTGGGGCCCTTTTAATGCCTTTCCAAGCTGAAGCTTCGCACATTTTGGGAGGGGATATTCAGTACAAATACGTCGGAGACTCCACAGGAGTTGCAGGTCAATACCGAGTAAAAGTGGTTATCTACCGCGAACAATCGGGCGTTGGTCTGGGTACGACAGCTTATGTGAACGTAGTTTCTCAGAGTTGTAACATCAGCACTTCCGTTACGTGCTCGTTGGCTCAGCCTGAATTTAGTGCGGCCTCTTTAGGAGCCTATGACTGTATTCCTCAGGGCACTAATGGTTCGTATTTCAGCCCAATGGTCAACATTTTTGTGGGGTATATTACCCTCACGCAGACCTGTAACGATTACAAATTCTATTGGACCTCTTGCTGCCGACCTTTTGGCGTTACGGGAATTGCCAATTCAAGCGGCGTAGGCTTCTACTTTGAAGCGGAGCTGAACAACACCTTGGGCTACAATTCAGCCCCTCAATTTGTCTCCATACCGTTGAGTTATATCTGTACGGGAGGCTACATCAACTACTTGCAGAACGCGTATGAAAAGGACAATGACTCTATCAACTATGAGTTGATTCCTGCGCGTGACTTTTTGACTACACCTACGAGTGTCCCCTATGCGGCTGGATTCACCTACCTCCAGCCCATTCACACTGACCCATTATCCCCTTTCACCCTCAATTCGAAAACGGGAAACATCACCTTCATGGCAAACACTCAGGAAACCTCGGTGATTGCTATCCGCGTAAACGAATACCGATTTGACTCTACCTACCTCTTCTGGGAAAAAGTGGGATCCTCCAACCGCGAGATTCAGGTCTCGGTGGCGGCCAACTGTAACCCCATCGTAAACCAAGGGGTGAAATTGGATCAGAATGCTCCAGGAGTCACACTCCGGCCCGATGGAAAGCAACAGGTGGAATACAAGTGTTTGGATTCAACGGTTATGCTCTACTTCACCTTATCGGTAGAGTGCGTATCTATCTCACCTGACGGCTCTGACTTCCGATTGACCGCCCCGAATGGACAGCCGATTCCTATCGACAAATTGATTCCGTTCTGTAACGTGAACGGGGAAACAGACTCCATGCGCGTGAAGCTCTTCAAGCCGCTATCTATGAACGGAGAATACTACCTCTATTCTAAAGTGGGCAATGACGGCAACACCTTGCTAAACAAGTGCGGCAAGGACATGGATGAATTCGATACCATCGTGCTCTTGGTGAATGACTGTGTCAACCTAGACATGCAGTTGACCAATGTGTCCATTGACCAAGACAAGCGTCCGCACATTTACTGGAAGATTGATCCAGCAACCTTCCCATCCTTCCTCTTTAACAACTTCCGCGTTTACCGTTCTGGAGATGGAGGGGCTAACTGGAACCAAATCACCTCCTTGTCCGATTCTGCACAACGCGACTGGGTGGACAACACCTTGGGAGCAGCGGATGTGGATGCCAAGTCCTACCGCTACTATGTCGAAGCCATCATCAACGGCTTGCAACAACCGCCTACCAATGTGGTGAAGAGCATTTGGCTACGTGGGGACATGAGCAATACGGCCTCTATTCCTACGGTTTGGACCAACTACAATGCATGGAATAACCCCATGTACCAAGTGGAGTTTGGCCGCGGTGTAGCCGGTCAGGCAGGCACCTACATCTGGGAAGATTACGGTTCACCACAGCTTGACACCTTTGTGACCGTGGAATACCCCAACTTGCCTCCGGGCCAGTACTCGATCCGTGTACGTACGCACAACCCTGGTCGTTTGCAGGATACCGCCTACTCTAACTGGATTGAGTTTGGTGAGCCCGTTCCTCCGACTCCTCCCATCGATACGGTCATTGTACCCAACGTGGTAACTCCTAACAACGACGGCGTGAATGACGGATTCATTATTCAAGGTGCCATGAGCTATACCTCTGGTCGCTACTTGATGATCATGAACCGATATGGCAAAGTGGTTTACGAGAACTCCGCGTACGACAACGCACAGCCTTGGAAGGGCGAAGACAACCGCGGCAACCGATTGGCTGACGGGGT
>DLWR01000229.1 GCA_003444795.1 Cryomorphaceae bacterium | reverse complement strand
ACCGTCAAAAAGGTACGGGTGGCGCTCGTCATGGTAGCATGAAGTCTCCCTTATACCGCGGTGGTGGTCGTGTATTCGGCCCCGTTCCCCACGAGTACGGCTTCAAACTCAATAAAAAGCTAAAGAATTTGGCGCGTAAATCCGCCTTCTCTACGCTTGTAAAAGAGAATCAAGTTATTGTCCTCGAGGCACTTACTATGGATGCTCCCAAGACCAAGGCCTACAGCCAAGTGCTGAACGCTCTGGGTCTGAACGGAAAGAAATCTACAGTAGTGTTGGCTGAGCAGGATAAAAACGTATATTTGTCCTCCCGCAATTTTGAGGGGTCAAATGTGGTAACCGCTTCTGAATTAAGCACTTACGCAATTTTGAACGGTGGCACTTTGGTCTTGACAGAGGGGTCAATTGAGAAAATTCAAACGGCATTAACTACGAAATAATGGAAAGCATTCTCATTCGCCCGGTGATCACGGAGAAGGCTTCAGCTGAGGCTGAGGGGCGGAATCGCTACACCTTCGTCGTAGATAAAAAGGCCAATAAGGTTGAAATTAAAAAGGCCGTAGAGGCTGCGTACAACGTGAACGTGGAAAGCGTTCGCACCATCATCGTTCCTGCCAAGCACATTGTGCGTTACACCAAGGCGGGTATGTTGGAGGGCAAGAAGTCTTCATTCAAGAAGGCCATCATTGATGTACGTTCTGGTGAATCCATCGACATCTACGGTAATCTCTAAGAATCATGGCTGTACGTAAACTAAAAGCAATCACTCCTGGGCAGCGTTTTCGCTCAGTGAATGACTTTGCGGCGATCACGGCTACCGCTCCCGAGAAATCTTTGACGGTTTCAAAGAAGCGTTCTGGCGGTCGTAACAACTCAGGTAAGATGACCATGCGTTACATCGGTGGCGGTGCTAAGCAGCGCTACCGTGTTGTGGATTTCAAGCGTGAGAAGTTTGGCATCCCCGCAACGGTTAAGACCATTGAATACGATCCCAACCGTTCTGCATTTATCGCTTTGGTGGTGTATGCGGATGGAGAAAAGCGTTACATCATTGCGCCCAATGGCTTGAAGGTGGGTCAAACCATCGTTTCTGGTGCGGGTTCAGCTCCTGAGCTGGGTAACACCTTGAAGTTGTCTGAACTTCCCTTGGGTACCATCATCCACAACATTGAACTCCGTCCTGGTCAGGGTGGCATCATTGCACGTAGTGCGGGTGCTTTCGCTCAGTTGGCAGCGCGCGATGGCAAGTATGCCACGTTGAAAATGCCTTCAGGTGAAACCCGTATGATCTTGGTAGAGTGTTTGGCTACGGTGGGCGTTGTTTCTAACAGCGATCACCAGCAAATTGAAAGTGGTAAGGCAGGTCGCAGCCGTTGGTTGGGCCGTCGTCCTCGCACTCGTGGTGTTGCCATGAACCCTGTCGATCACCCCATGGGTGGTGGTGAAGGCCGTTCATCTGGTGGTCACCCACGTTCACGCAAGGGTATCCCTGCGAAGGGCTACAAGACGCGCACGCCGAAGAAAGCGAGCAACCGTTACATCATTGAAAAACGTAAGTAAGCAATGGCACGTTCACTAAAAAAAGGACCCTACATCCATTTCAAGCTTGAGAAGCGTGTCATGGACAACGTAGAATCAGGCAAGAAGACGGTTGTTAAGACTTGGTCTCGCGCCTCTATGATCAGCCCCGACTTCGTGGGACAAACCATTGCAGTACACAACGGTAAAACTTTCATCCCTGTATTCGTTACCGAGAACATGGTAGGACACAAGTTGGGCGAATTCGCTCCTACGCGCACCTTCCGTGGTCACGCTGGTAAGAAAGACAAGGGCAAACGTTAATAGGCCATGGGAAATCGTAAACACTCCTCGGCAGAAGCCATGAAAGAAGCCCGCAAGAGCGTGGCTATGGCTAAGTTGAATAACTGCCCCACTTCTCCTCGCAAAATGCGCTTGGTTGCGGACATGGTTCGCGGCATGGAGGTAGCAAAAGCCTTGTATGTATTGAAGCACAGCGGCAAAGAAGCGAGCATCCGTTTGGAGAAGCTTTTGTTGTCTGCGTTGAGCAACTGGCAAGCCAAGAACGAAGGCGTTTCTATGGACGAAGCCAATTTAGTGGTGCAGTCTATCTCTGTAGACGGTGGCCGAATGCTCAAGCGCGTTCAACCAGCCCCCCAAGGTCGTGCACACCGTGTACGCAAGCGTTCTAATCACGTAACCATCGTGGTAGGCGCTGCCAACGAAGCTCCTGTAGTAACCGACGTAAACGAAGCTAAATAATGGGACAAAAAGCAAATCCTATCGGCAATCGCCTTGGTTTCATCCGCGGTTGGGACTCTCAGTGGTACGGTGGCCGTAACTACGGTGACAAAATCGCTGAAGATGCAGCGATCCGCAAGTACTTGTATGCACGTTTGTCTCGTGCCAACGTTTCTCGCATCATCATTGAGCGTACGCTTAAGTTGGTGACGGTGACTATCGCTACGGCTCGTCCTGGTGTGATCATCGGCAAAGGCGGAACAGAGGTGGACAAGCTGCGCGAAGAATTGAAGAAGTTGACCAAAAAGGATGTTCAAATCAACATCCACGAGATCAAGCGCCCTGAGTTGGATGCCAAATTGGTAGCTGACTCTATCGCTCGCCAGATCGAAGGCCGTATTTCATTCCGTCGCGCTGTTAAGATGTCCATGGGCTCAACCATGCGCATGGGTGCTGAAGGTATCAAGGTTCAATTGAGCGGTCGTTTGAACGGTGCTGAAATCGCACGTTCTGAGAAGTTCAAGGAAGGCCGTACGCCTTTGCACACTTTCCGTGCGGACATCGATTACCATATCGCTGAAGCGCATACGACCTATGGCCGTATCGGTATCAAAGTATGGATCATGAAAGGCGAAGTATATGGCAAGCGTGACTTGACAAATGTATTGGGTGCTTCTAAGCGACCTGTTGCAGCTGGCGGTCCTGGTGCTGGTGCTCCTGGTCGTGGACCCGCTCGTCGCCGTCCTAACAATCGCAAAGCTTAATTCGGATATAGATCATGTTACAGCCGAAAAGAACTAAGTACCGTAAGACCTTCAAAGGCAAGATGAAGGGTGTCGCTCAGCGCGGCGCAACCTTGGCCTTTGGATCCTATGGCATCAAATCCTTGGAAGAGGTTTGGATGACCGCCCGCCAGATCGAAGCTGCTCGTATCGCTGCAACGCGTTACATGAAGCGTGAAGGTCAGTTGTGGATTCGCGTGTTCCCAGACAAGCCTATCACCAAGAAGCCTTTGGAAGTACGTATGGGTAAGGGTAAAGGTGGTGTAGAATACTACGCAGCTGTTATTCGCCCAGGTCGCATGTTGTTTGAACTCGATGGAGTACCCGAGGATATCGCTGTAGAAGCATTGCGCTTGGCAGCTCAGAAGCTTCCGGTCAAGACCAAGTTGGTTACCCGTCGTGATTTGGTTAACGCTTAATCTGGGGATTAGTCATGAAAATGAAAGAAATTCAAGGCTTGAGCCAAGAAGAGTTGATGAACCAATTGTCTTCTCACAAGAAAGATTTGGCCGATATGCAGCGCAAGCACCGTATCAGCCCTATGGATAACCCTATGGTCATCCAGTCCACTCGCAAGATTGTGGCACGTTTGTCCACAGAAGTCACTAACCGTCAAGGTAAATAATAGAGGTCGATGGAAAATCAACGCAACCTCCGCAAAGAGCGAATTGGTGTAGTCACCAGTTCGGCTATGGACAAAACGGTCACCGTAAGTGTCGCTCGTCGCGTGAAGCACGCCAAGTATGGCAAGTTTATCACCTTCTCTAAGAAGTTCCACGCACACGATGAGACCAACGATTGCAACAACGGCGATACCGTTCGCATCATGGAAACCCGCCCTTTGAGCAAAACCAAGGTTTGGCGCGTGGTCGAAATCATTGAAAGAGCTAAGTAATCATGTTACAGACAGAATCACGTCTCCGCGTTGCGGACAATACCGGTGCCAAAGAAGTTTTGGTGATCCGTGTCTTGGGAGGTACTCGCCGTCGTTACGCCTCTGTAGGCGATAAGATTGTGGTGACCATCAAGGATGCTACTCCTTCTGGTAACGCTAAGAAGGGCACGGTTTCCAAGGCCGTAGTCGTTCGTACTAAGAAAGAAGTTCGTCGCCCAGATGGCTCGTACATCCGTTTTGACGATAACGCTTGTGTGTTGTTGAACGCCAACGGTGAAATGCGCGGTACCCGCGTGTTTGGTCCCGTTGCCCGTGAGCTCCGCGACAAGCAGTACATGAAGATTGTTTCCTTGGCACCTGAAGTGCTTTAAGAATCAGAATACAATGGCAAAGTTTCACATTAAGACAGGTGATATGGTGATGGTCATCGCCGGTCGCGAAAAGGGCAAGTCCGGTCGCGTCGTGCGCATGATCCCCAAGCAACAGCGCGCTGTTGTTGAGGGCATCAACATGATCACCAAGCATCTCAAGCCTTCCGCGAGCAATCCCCAAGGGGGCATTGAGTCCATGGAAGCCCCTGTGCACGTTTCAAACCTGATGGTTATGGACGCTGCTGGCACGCCCACTCGTACACGCATCGAGCGTAACGAGAATGGACAAGCGGTTCGCGTTTCTGTTAAATCTGGCAAACCCCTCACGAAGTAATGGAACCAAAACTGAAGACTGATTTTCACAGCAAAGTGGTTCCTACTTTGAAGGAGCAGTTTGCGTACACGAACGATTTGCAAGTTCCACGCCTGCAGAAAATCGTATTGAGCCAAGGTATTGGTGCAGCTGTAGCTGACAAGAAATTGGTAGACAATGCGGTTGAGGAGATGACCATTATCGCTGGTCAGCGCGCGGTAGCTACCAAGTCAAAGAAAGATATCTCAAACTTCAAGTTGCGTAAAGGCATGCCCGTTGGGGCACGTGTTACCCTTCGTGGTGAGCGCATGTACGACTTCTTGGAGCGTTTGTTGGTGTCTGCACTTCCCCGTATCCGAGATTTTCAGGGTGTGAAGGAAGGATTTGATGGCCGTGGTAACTACACCATGGGTATCACCGAGCAGATCATCTTCCCAGAGATCGAAATCGATAAAGTAAATCGCATTGCCGGTATGGACATCACGTTTGTGACGAGCGCCAACACCGACAAGGAGTGTAAAGCACTTCTCGCCGCATTCGGAATGCCCTTCAAAAAGTAAGAGACATGGCAAAAGAATCAATGAAAGCGCGTGAGCGCAAACGCGAAGCTCTGGTAGCCAAGTACGCTGCGAAGCGTGAGGCTCTGAAAGAAGCTGGTGACTATGAAGCCCTCCAGAAGTTGCCCAAGAATGCATCTCCTGTACGCTTGCACAACCGTTGCAAATTGACCGGTCGTCCACGTGGCTACATGCGTCAATTCGGCATCTCTCGAGTAACGTTCCGTGAAATGGCTTTGAATGGAATGATTCCAGGCGTTAAGAAGAGCAGCTGGTAACCTACTGAATTGTATAGAACATGTATACCGATCCCATCGCAGATTTCTTGACTCGCATCCGCAACGGCGCTAAGGCTGGCCACGCGGTCGTAGAGGTTCCTTCTAGCAACATGAAGGTGGAAATCGCTCGTCTTTTGCAAGAGCAAGGCTATATCGCCAGCTACAAAGTTGACCAGGACGGCCCCCAGGGCACGTTGAAGGTGGCTTTGAAGTACGAAAAATCATCCAAGCGCCCCGTTATCCGCGGCATCGATCGTGCCTCACGTCCCGGTTTGCGCAATTATAAATCAGCAACTACGCTACCCCGTGTAAAGAACGGTTTGGGTGTCGCTTTCATCAGCACCTCTCAGGGTATGATGACGGACAAAGACGCTCGTTCCAAGAACATTGGTGGTGAAGTAATCTGCTACGTATACTAAACAGACAGACATGTCACGTATTGGTAAATCCCCCATCACAATTCCCGCCGGTGTTACTGTCACCGTGGAGAATGACGTGGTTACTGTTAAAGGATCTAAGGGTACACTTTCACAAGTGATTTCTTCTGAGATCGGCGTAACCATCGAGGAGAATGTATTGACGGTTACTCGTCCTTCTGACTCAAAGAGCCACCGCGCAGCACACGGTTTGTACCGTGCGTTGATCAACAACATGGTGGTTGGTGTTTCGGAAGGTTTCACTAAGCGTTTGGAGCTGGTGGGCGTTGGTTTCCGTGCAAGCCATGCAGGTCAAGTATTGGATCTGTCTTTGGGCTTCTCGCACAACGTAATGTTCCAGTTGCCTTCGGAGGTGAAGGTGAACACCATCAGTGAAAAAGGTAAGAACCCTGTTATCGAATTGACGTCTCATGACAAGCAATTGGTGGGAATGATCGCTTCTAAAATCCGTGCTATGCGCAAGCCTGAGCCTTACAAAGGAAAAGGTGTTCGCTACGTGGGTGAGATCGTTCGCAAGAAAGCTGGTAAATCAGGCGGTAAAAAGTAAGGAAGTATGGCAACGAAAAATATCACTCGTAGAGACCGTATCCACATGCGCATCCGCAAGGTTGTTCAAGGCACTGCAGCATGCCCTCGTTTGGCAGTATTCCGCAGCAGCAAGGAGATTTATGCTCAATTGATTAATGACGAGAACGGCACCACCTTAGGAACGGCCTCTTCATTGGTTAAGAAGGGCGAAGGCTTGTCCGGTAACAAAACCGAAAAGGCCGCTCATGTAGGAAAGAAAATTGCAGAAATCGCTCTGGCAAAGGGTATCGACACTGTAGCATTTGACCGCGGTGGTTTCTTGTACCACGGACGTGTCAAGGCTTTGGCTGAAGGCGCTCGCGAAGGCGGACTGAAATTCTAAATAGAGATGAAAGAGATTACCGCAAAGAAAGTTAAGCCCAGTGGCTTGGAGTTGGTGGATCGCCTTGTAGGGGTCCAGCGCGTAACCAAAGTGACCAAAGGTGGTCGTGCGTTCGGTTTCACCGCCATCGTGGTAGTGGGTGACGAGCATGGCATCGGCGGCTACGGCTTGGGCAAGAGCAAGGAAGTTTCTGAAGCAGTTACCAAGGGTATCGAAGATGCGAAGAAGAACTTGTAC